>NHJO01000014.1 GCA_002169695.1 bacterium TMED217 | reverse complement strand
CACTGGCTAAGGAGATATAAAAGTAAACACCGTGACCTGCGTATTAGATTACAATTACATGAAGAAAACGCAGAATATATAACAAAGGATAAAAAAAATATTTTACGTGGCCTTATGTGGAAAAACTTTGTACATATTAAAATTGAAACTAATAAAGATATTAGAAGAGATGAGTTTAGATTTATTAGATCAAAAACAGGAAAAGACATTACTAATGAGATGTCACTTGATAAGGATGGCTCAATAACGTAAGTTCGCCAACTTTTTTGATGTTATGTACGCAATAGTAAATATATCAGGTAAACAATATAAAGCCGAAAAGGGATTAACATTGTGCGTCCCTAAACAATCTTTAGAAGAAGGTAAAAAACTTATTCTAGAAGATGTTCGCATGGTTCATGATGGCAAAGCAGCTACGTTTGGAAACCCAAAAATTTCTGGCGCAAAAGTAACAGCTACTATTTTAGATCACGGAAGAGAACGTAAAATTTTAGTTTACAAGAAAAAAAGACGAAAAGGATACCAAAGAAAAAATGGGCACAGACAGTGGTACACCAACATAGAAATACAGAATATTCAAATGTCTAAAACAAAAAGTGCTCCAAAACCAAAAAAAGATAAAAAAGAGAGTTAGATCTTATGGCACATAAGAAAGGACAAGGTAGTTCAAGGAATGGTCGCGATTCAAACGCCAAACGTTTAGGCTTAAAAGTTGGTAATGGACAATCAGTACTTTCTGGTACGATTATTCTAAAGCAAAGAGGTACACGGGTACATCCTGGAAGTAATGTAAAAAGAGCAAACGATGATTCTTTATTTGCTATAAAAGATGGTATTGTTGAGTTCAAGCGTAAAGGAAGGGATCGTAAGATTGTCAATATAGTATAAAATTACAATCATTAAACAAACCAAATATTTATTAAAACCTCACAACTGTGGGGTTTTTTGTTATATAATAATATTCATAGCTTCTATCTTTATAACTTAATAATTAACGGAGATTAAAATAATGGGAAGAAAAAAAATTGCACTAATAGGTGGTGGTCAAATTGGAGGTAATCTAGCATTAATTGCTGCACAAAAAGAATTAGGAGATGTTGTGATATTTGATATTCCACAATCAGAAGGAATGGTCAAAGGCAAAGCATTAGATATTATGCAGCTTCGCCCTCATGATGGATATGATTCAGAAGTAACAGGAACATCTGACTATAATGACTTAACAGGTTCTGATGTAATAATTATTACTGCAGGCATTCCTAGAAAACCTGGAATGGACCGTGAAGATTTAATGTCTATTAACTTAGGCATTATGAAAGATGTTGCTAAAAATGTAAAAAAATATGCTCCTGAATCATTTGTAATTGTTATTTCTAACCCACTTGATGCAATGGTCTATGCATTTCACAAGGTATCTGGTTTTAATAAGAACAAAGTTGTGGGAATGGCTGGTGCCCTAGATTCTGGAAGATTTAGAGCATTTATTGCAATGGAGACTGGATATTCTGTACAAGATGTTAGTTGTATGGTATTAGGGGGTCATGGAGACAGTATGGTCCCGATCACAAGATTAGCGACTATAGGTGGAGTACCTGTTACAGATCTTATTTCTGCAAAGAGATTAAAAGAAATTGAAGATAGAACCAGGTTTGCTGGAGGAGAGATTGTTAAATTATTTGGGAATGGATCAGCTTTCTATGCCCCAGCACAATGCGCAATTGAAATGGCAGAAGCATATCTCAAAGATAAAAAAAGAGTTATTCCATGTGCTGCATTATGTGAAGGAGAATTTGGGATTAACGGATTTTTTATTGGTGTCCCCACAGTGATTGGTGCTGGAGGAATAGAAAAAATCATTGAGTTCAATCTTACAGATGATGAAAAAAATGCTCTCAATAATACTTTAGAGGCTGTTAAAAAAACGGTTGGTGAAACCAAGTTATAAATATTTTTCAATATTAAAATTCAATTTACTTATTGATTAATGAAACTCATACTAACCTTCTGGCTTTTAATATCATTTTTATTTTCACAAGATATTTTTGTCCAAGAAGAAGAAAAAAATCTATATAGATCTGCAGTAGAGTACAGTTTTGATGAAGTACTTGATAATGGCGCATATACATTTATACTTGATAATCTTAGTGGGGTGATTAATATTATTGGACACGCAGGATCTGGGTCACATCTAATCATAGATAATAGGATACGCGCTGTAAGCAATAAAAATGCAATTAAAATTCTTCAAAATAGCCAGATAAATATCTATCACGATAAGAACAAAAAAAAAGTTAGTATAAAAAAACTATCAGAAAGATACGATCACAAAATAATAACAAACATTGATCTTCACATCCCAATAAACACTAATATTAAAGGATCTATAAAAAATAGTGATGTAAAGATCGGTCAATTTAGAGGATCTTTAAACCTAAAAGCAGAAAGCACAGACTCTGATCTAAATAATTTGTCTGGAAATGTTGTTTTTAGTACTAAAGGAGGAAACATCAATGCAAAAAAATTAAACGGCACTATAAGGTTACATGTAGTTAGTGGAAATATAAATATCGAACAATGTGATGGAAATATTTTTACTAGTAGCGAAAATGGCAGTATTGAGATGAGTAAAATTAACGGTGAAATTGAATCAATCACAACTCTAGGAAATATTAATATTACCAATGCAGATAGCAGAAATTGTTCTATTAGTTTAAATGTTGGCAATTTAATTGCTAGAAATTGTAATGCAAATATCGAAGCAAACATTGATGTTGGGAACATCACCATGAAGGATATAAAAGGTGACTTAACACTATTCACAGGAAAAGGAATAATAAATCTTAATGATATTATCGGAGATACAAAATGTAATTCAAATTTTGGGAATATAACTGGTATTAATCTATTTGGCAGTGTCTCTGCTAGCTCAGAGCTTGGAGATTTAAACATAAATAAAGGATATAATTCATTTTTAACCAATCATAAAATAGACCTTAAAACAAAACGTGGCTCTGTCGCATTACGAATCCCCTCAGATCTTCCATTTCTAATAAGAGCTCATTGCAACAATCTAAATTCAAAAAATGCTATTAGCTCTGATATAGCACTCATAGAAGAAATATATCCAACAAAAGTGATTGCAAAAGGTGAAATCAAAAATGGGACTATTAATTGCAATATACAGTCTAATTATGGTCCAATATCTATCAATACTAATTAGAATAATTTATCAATGCGAAAAATATTAATCCTTTTCATAATATTTTGTATTACTATTATTAATGCTAAATCTGATTATTATAAAAATCTAGAATATCAATATAATATCAAAAAATATGATCGACTCAGAGTATATCTTAATTGTAGCATAGGAAACTTGGTTATGAAGCCTAGTAATAATAAATATATCATTACTGGAAATATTGATTATAATTCTACTCTTGCAAAGCCTAGCGTAAAGCTAACAAATAAAAATAATATTTCAAGATTAGACCTAAAAATAAAAGCGGATAAAATAATTAAAAGTGATAATAAATCACTAGTCAATAGCTTAATTGAAGATGGGAATGATAATTATAAAATAAATTTTGAAATGCCAACTAAAATGTCAACAGATATGAATCTTAATTTTGGCTTAGGGAAAGTAGATCTAGATTTTTCTGGGATTCGAATCGCTCAACTAGTTATGAACTGTGGTCTAAGTGACGTTACATTGATAAATACAAAATCAAATATAATTAACTGTGAAAATATTCATATCTCAACAGGTATATCTGATTTTAATAGTACTGGACTTGGTAATTTTAACTCAACAAATTATTCTTTTGATGTTGGAATGGGATCTGCTGAAATTGATATGTCGGGTTCAGCTAATAAAAACTCAAATTTAAAAATCGATGTTACCGTTGGGTCACTTGAGCTTAAACTGCCAAAAAATACAAATATAGAACTTCTCATTGAAAAAAATATGCTGAGTTCTATAAATGTGAAAGGCCTAATCTCATCAGGAGATGGTAAATATACTAGTAAAGATATAAGAGAAAGATGGTCTACGATGAAAATAGAGATTTCTGTGGGACTTGGTTCTGCAGATATAACAGTAGAATAAATTAATTTTGAAACGTCCTCTCCTTAGTCTTTCTTTATAAATAAGCCAACTTTTATCTTTTTGAACTTCTTCTAGCCTTTACATTATCAATATTTCTTTTTAAACCAGAAAACTTAGTTCGCTTAACTGAAGATTTTTTGAAAATTGCATTAAACTCTAAATGACTAAGATTCTCCCATTCTTGATCAGTATTATTTTCAATTTTCTCCCTAGGTTCAAAATATGCATCATCTGATATTTGTGAAAATGAAATATTCCAAGGACAAACCTCTTGACAAATATCACACCCGTATATCCAATCATTTAAATCATTCTTATCTTCTAAAAAATCTCCTCTATGCTCAATCGTTAAATAACTTATACACTTTGAAGAGTCCAATACATATTCATCTAGTGCCTGAGTTGGACAAGCATCAATGCATGCTGTGCAAGTGCCGCATAAATCTTTAGAAAAAGGCTCATCTATTTCTAGATCTATATCTAGTATGATTTCACCAAGGAATAACCAACTACCATAATCAGTACTAATCAAATTAGTATGCTTACCTTGCCATCCTAACCCTGCTCTCTGAGCCCATACCTTTTCCATTATAGGAGCAGTATCAACACAAACCAACCCTTTAGCCTCTGGACTTTTTTTATTTATAGTTTTTAAAAGGGAAAATAGTTTTGTTTTTATAACATCATGGTAATCTTCTCCCCAAGCATAATTACTAAATTTATAGCTGCTCTCTAAATGAGATTGATCTTTACCCAAATAATAATTGTATCCTAATGATACTACTGTTCTTGCCTCAGGAAAATAATTAAAAATATTGCCTCTCTCTGATTTCCTTTTTTCCATCCACATCATTTCACCATGTTTTTTTTGTGAAAGCCAATCATCAAGATTCTTTTTCTCTTTTTTTGTTTGGGAAGCCTTCGCTATACCAACTTTGTGGAAACCAAGCTCGTATGCTTTTTCTTTAATATATTCTGCTGATATTGACACTAGATAAAATTAATTATTTATTAAAAACCCAAAATATATCATGCTAGATATGCCGCTATATGTATTTGTGATTTTATAAGTTGTTTTTTGATTATTTTTTTCATAAGTAATACTATCATTTTCATTATAGTGTTCGTACCCCAACATGATTCCGGCAATTAAATTATCTGATAATTGATTACTAATATTAATACTAACATCGTATCCATTTTGCTCTAAATACCCATAAAATAAGCAGTCTAAACTAGACTTATTTAATACATCAATATTTGGTTTATACCATGACTCAAAACTAAAATCATTATCGCTAATATATGTATAGATAGAAATATTTTCTAACCCTGCACCTAAATATATTTCGGATAATTGTTCAGGTCTATCAGCAAAAGAATAATTATACGAGTAGCCAAAATCTAATAAAAAACCTCCTATGAATTTTTTATTATAACCTATGGAAGTGTTTGATTGAATATCTGTATCACTATAATAATCTATCTGATTAAACCAAATGTTACCATATAGCCCATATCTTGTATCTACATTTGCTAGAAATTCAAAGTCTAAACCTANGTCACTAGCATTTATAAAACCGCCTAAAACATATTTGTCACTTGNAAATAAAGATCTATTGTTTTTCACCTGACNAAACAAAACTGTANAAAACATTAATAGGAAAAGATAATTTTTATTTTTTATNNTCATTTTATTCTTTTNTCAATTTATATNTNTTCAATGANNATNNTTTTTTTAAAAATGGAATAANTATATNTTANTTTTTAGTTTATCTAACCAAAGTAACCCAATAATAGATTTTACATCCGTAATTTTATTTTCCCANATGAGATTTAATGCTTCATCTAAACTNGTTGGTAATAGTTTTATAAATTCATCTTTNTCTCTATTGTGTTTTGTTTTTTTTAGATCCTNTGCTAAATAAATACTCATTATCTCATTTGCAAATCCTATTGCAGGATGGATATTCGNTAAAAATTTAATTCTCCCAGCGCNGTAACCGATTTCTTCTTCAAGCTCTCTTAATGCACAATTTTTTGGGTTTTCTCCTTTGTCAAGTTTCCCAGCTGGAAGTTCAATGAATTCAGAACCAGCAGCATAACGAAACTGTTTNATTAGCNCTATTTCTCCATTNGGAAGGATNGGAATGATAACGACAGCACCCGGATGATTAACCCACTCCCTAGTACNGGTTTTGCCATTAGGAAGTAAAACTTTATCCCGCCTAACATCTAAAAAATCACCTTTATATACTACCTCAGTAGANATCTTAGATTCTTTAAGATCAGTCATTTAAAATTACATTCTTATTAATCACTGGTATTTTGNNTGAAGATTTCTTGCTTTTTTTATCCATTCCCAATCTGAAGCATAGTCATCTTTTGATGGTGATACATTAANNATCTCATCCAATAATCGGACAGCCTTNTCTTTCTCGCCTTCTTTATAAAAAGCCTGAGCAAGATATACGACTTGCGCAAGCTTAGCCTCTCCAGTGTTATATGACTTTTCCAACCATTTAATTGCCTTATTATTATTTGGCCATGATAGAATAAATGGAATATATGGAGACTTATAGTGAACTGCGCCTAACATAAAATAACCTGCTCCATGCTCATATTCTGAATCAATCTCTATAATTCTTTTTGAATGAGAACGCATTTGATCTGCAACGCCTTCTCTAGCAGCCGCTAAAATACCATATACTTCTGCCCAACTACCAAGATTCACTANATACCAATAACGATATTTGACAGATTTAGGAAATTTATCAACGAGGNCCTGACCGAGATCTTTGCCTTTTTTTAATAATTCTTTTTTTATTTTTTTATTATNCTCAGCGAANTTTGCCCTAAAATAATAAGACTTTAATAAATATAAAGAGGCTTCCTCAAANTCANCCTGATTGGTTTTTGCTTTCTCAAAATAANATATCGCTTTAATAATATGTTCAGGATCTGCTTTGTCTTCTACACAACCTTGGTGTCTTAAATTATAAAAACGAATGCCATTTTCAAGATCAGATTGGGCAATTATAAATGAGAATAGAAAACAATGAGCAAAAAATAATATTCTTATCATAAGCTCTAAAAATATTCAATATATATTATTTTTATTTCCCGTTTGAAGTAATCTACTTTATCATCATCAAACAATAAATTATTCAGGTTAAGCTCTAGGTGTAGATGTTCAACAAATGTCCATCTTATTGCGGCATTTAAATATCCCCCCCTACTAATTGCAAGAGTCTCTGCTGTCATATTGTTTTCATTTAACGCCGCATTATACTCCATTAAAATTGAGAATTCTGGGTTTAATTCTATATCCATGCCAAAGAATAAATTTGGATCTTCATCACCATCNTCAGTCTCTGTAAAATTATAGCCAAGNCCACTATGAAGACCAAGATTTCCAAAAGCTGTCTTCCAATTTTTACTGGCACTCATATAAAACCCATATGCTTTCATATCATAGCGATTNAGGGAATCACCTTCATGGAAAATTCCAAAGCCTTGAGTATTCAATCCAATCGCAACACCAGGAGAAGTAATGGACTCATCCATAAGCATATACTTAAGATTTGCCTCAGGACGAGGATACCAACGTAAACTATCATCCCCAATTAAATTTGAAGAACCATAAGATAATCCAAACTGGAAACGATCGGTAATACCAGCTCGTAGACCTAAAATCATTCCACCTCCGTCTTGGATGCGCATTCCAAGTGAAAAACTACCACGCATAAGAGTCGCCGCTGTCGGGATTGTTACTAGATCAGTAGGTGGAGGATAATTTTGACCAGTTGGATAGGTCTGACCAAATAGGTTGGTAAACAAAAAAAGTAATATGCACGTTAAATTNTTCAATGGCTCTTTCTATACTCAATTGCCTCTGGGTAAATTACATCTCCCATTCGGGAGGTCAAAGAACGGACATTATCAAAAGGTATTGTAAGCAACCCATCACTATCTCTAAGCCTAAACTGTATTCCATTCTGACTAGTACCCACATAATCTATTTCAAGTGCCTGGCCAGTTTTTAATAATAGTTGATCTTTTTCTGTGTATGGAATAATCGGATCTTTTCTTGTNATGATTCTTTTCTCTTTGATCTCTTTAGCGATAATATCATACTCATCAAGTATATTGCCNGTACGTGGNGGAGGAGTTCTATATAACTGGTCNGNNGGAACCATATCTAAGGCTACCTCNGAAATCAATTCCCCATTTTTACCATACTCCCAGATTTGAGTCACATCAGATAGCAAATCAAATTTGTAATTGAATTTTCGTATTACATTTCCAGAAGGTAACTCACGCCACCTTTCTTCAGACAAAAAATTTAAATAATCATAGTCTAATTCAATTTTTCCATATTTTAAACCATCNACTGTTTCGAAAATAATCTGGGTAACTTGTTCCCCTCTAGGTATAATAAATATAGAACGTTGATCAATGAAGTTAATTTTATCTTTTTCAGAAAAATTTGATTTTTGATATTCCTCACTCCAAGGTTCTTTATTGCTATATACAACTAATTTAATATATTCACCCTTAGTATTCACTTCNCCTTTACGGGTGAGTACTTTTTCATTATCATATTCCATTATCTCACGCTTTTTCATACTACCGTTCGACATATAATACTCCACTTTAACTGGAAGATTCCTATCGTCGAAATAAGCAGCTAAATGATCATATCCNCGTCTATTTGAAGCTTTCATCGGAACATTTGCTATAAAATCTTTTTTATTAGCAAAGTAACGTATATAAGATATATCCTGCCCAAAAGATGTGGACATTTGTACAATAATAATTAAGATTAAATATTTTTTCATGGAGTAAATCTCCANACAACAGGACGATGATCTGATATNATTTCATCATATCCAGATATATAATCACCTAAACGCAATGTTTGAACATCCCCATTCTCAAACTCTTCAAATAAATCACTAGATATCATTATGTGGTCGATGAAACTCCCATTGCCAAATCCAGGAAATGAATCATAAGTATTGGAACTTGAGTGCGCATTCTCATATGTAACAAATTTAAAGGTATCTTGATCCTCTAAAAATATATTAAAAGAGTTTTGGCTATAGCTGTCTGATATATCATCGTTCCAATCTCCNACAATAATATGATTAACATATCCTAATTGAACTGAATTNTTTAAATACTCATACAATATTTCTGANGACTGAACCCTTCTAGTAAAACCATCATTGCAGCATTTTAGATGCATATTTATAAGTGTAAAATCTATTGGATTCTNNCCGNTATAAGTCATTTCTAATCTTAATGGTGGTCTAGATGCAAACTCATACATGCTATCTATGAATAAACTTGCCTGGCTTCTAACTACAAAATTATTTTTTTTGTATAATACAACTAAATTTAAATAATCCGTATCCTCTGAAATTACATAATCATATTCGATAAGGTCTTCCGCAAGATTTTTAAACGAATTTATATTNTGTATTTCNTGNAGACAGTAAATATCAGCATTCAAACTAGTTATGATATTATATACTGAATCAATAGTACGNTGANCTTGCTTAGGAAAAAATTCTATNTTCCATGTAACAACCTCNATACCATTATCTANATTAAGATNTGNCAATAAGCTGGTAGANCTATTACTATCTACATCCTCTTTTTCAACNACACTGGCACATGAAAAAAATAAAAAAATACATGTTATATAAAAAAATCGAATTAATATCATTTTGCAATTGGCATAGAAAGAAGTATTGGACGATGATCTGAAATAAGATCTTCATATTTACTCCATCCGCCTATCCATTCTTCTATATTCACAGACCTTATTTGACCTTTATTTTCAAATACTTCAAAATACCCACTCCCAATCATTATATGGTCTAAAAAGCTTGGCCATGTAGGGTAAGATTGTTGGCTTGGATCCCTTACTATCCGGTCAGTAGCAAAAAGAAAGTTTTCTTGGTCATTGATAAATGGACTAAAGGATTGGTAAATACCAGTATCTTGTAATTCATCATTCCAATCTCCTACCACAATAATATTATTTTCCCCATTTTCAATCTTCTCTTTTAAAAACCCATGTAACTGTTTCATAGATTGCTGCCTCCGATATAAACCATCACCACAGCACTTTAAATGCATATTAACAATACAAATTTGTTGTTTTATATCTCCACAATGAAATAAAAAATCTGCTACTAGAGGAGGCCTTCCTGCAAAATAATAATCATCCATTGCAAAAGGCTCATCTTGACCTAGTAAGGTAAACATATTTTTTTTATAAATAATTGCTTGCTCCAAAAATGAAGATTGCTGACTAAGAATAAAATCATATCCGGATAGCCAAGACATCATTTTTGCAAAATCACCAATTTTTATCACTTCTTGAACACCAATAATATCAACGTCAAGATCATCTATTATTTCAGCAACAGCTTTCATAGTCGAATCACCTTTTAATGGGAATCTTTCCATATTCCAAGTCATAATATCTAATAATTCATCACTTCCCACAGCAGGGACCTCAACTTTATTATAAAGAGGAGCTTTTTTTGATGAACAATCGACGCTCTCTTTATCAGAAATAAGTGATGAATAATTATTTTTTTTCAAAGAAGGCAATGAGGATACCCAATTTTTTATTGAATCTTGGATAGTATTATTTGGCCAAATGTCATCAGTAAAAAGATTTACCATTATTCCTCTTTCTGTAGGGAAAGAATAATTTTCAATTATTTTTTTATTTTGATCTATATTTAAGATTAAATGTCCAATACCAGTGAGGTTTCCATAGTTTTGAACAACAATAGTATGAGTATTTGGATCAACCCAAGGTGTATTATATCCTTTACTAACACCGCCGGTAATAATGACATCAACATCATTGGTATAATGTGCTAATTCTAAAGCATTGCGAACAGGACGGCTTTTGCCTTGCTCAATATCACTAATAAAACTTTTATATTCATCTTCTCTGTCATAAGGAACGCCTAAGTGCGATAAAACAAAAATAAGATCTACATCATTACGTATTTTTTTAATTTGGGCATTCAAGGATTTTAATATATCAGACACCTCCACACCTTCATGGTTTTCAGGCAAAAGACCATCAAATAGAAAAGGTGTAATTAAACCTATAATTCCTATTTTTATACCATTAAAATCTAAAATCTCATAATCCTTTTTGCCTTCAATACCTTCTAAATTTGAAATNAGAAATGGAAAATTTGCTTCCTNTTTTAGNCTTGANAANTTTTCAACACCTTGATCAAAATCTCGTATACCTGGCACGAAAGCATCATAAGCCATCCAATTCATCCATTNTATTATTTTTGAACCACCATCATTGGTTCCTAATTGAGTACCCTGAAATATATTCCCAGCATCAGTAAGCATTACAAAGTCTCCAGATGCTTTAGCTTCATTTCTTAANTTTGTAACATATGTATATGCTCCAGCACCACCAGCAAGCATTGGNGAAAACTCAGGGTTTATAAAACGCGCTGGAACCTGATGAATCGCGCCATGGATATTATTTGTAAAAAGAAGATGAAGTTTAAAAGAATTTGAAAACAGTGAACTGACNAAAATGATATTCACAAATAATAATATTATTTTTTTCATTTACTATTAATTCTAATGATTAATTAAAAAGAATATTTAATTGTCGCTTTCAAAACTGCGCTAGATTCATCAACTCTATCAAGNAATAATGACTCTTCTTGNGAATCTGCTTTGAANAAATCATTATATCTATAATCTGCTGCCCCAAATATCGCAGAAAAATCTATACTTATATTTNCGTATACCCAGCCACTTCCAATTGTGAATTTAGTTATTTCAAATTCTTCACCTAGTGGTGACTCACTATATATAAAACCAAACCTTAGTGGAGTTTTNCCCAAAATTATATGTTCAACTCCTATTGAAAAACCCANTGTAGACTGATAATTAAAATTGGCAGTATCTACTGAACTGTGCTCTACAATAAATTCGTCATAAGCATCCCAATCTTTAAAAATTAAACCTCCTGTAATACTCGTTTTCGTAGGGTTATTTACTTGAATAGANAAACCNATANTAATTTCTCTTGGAAGATTAACCTCATACTGCGAAGAAGAACTATCACTAAAAATAAAATCAGGTAACAAAGTCCTTTCATCCANAATTGGAACTAGNCCNTCGGATAAAAATTTAATAGTTGTAGATGGAGTAAATGAAAACCCAANAGATANATTCTTNTGTAAATCNTATGTTGTCCCGAAAGNGAAACGACTTTCATTTTCAGCTGATAAATCTATTATNCGTATATTGGTTGTATCGCTCGCTAGTGCATCATCCTCATCAATTACATTAACACCACTTGTGTATATNATATCATCCTCGTATAAATTTTCTATGCTAAAACCTAATTTAAGCTTGCTACCAATTTTAGTAGANATCCCAAATTCTAGAGAACGAATACCACCATCTACATTAATTAAATGATAACCAACNACGGGNTCTCTGTTATATACACCAGGTCCTAAACTTGCTCGAACTTCTTCATTATAATCATATCTAAAATCCCAATATGGAAGATCTGATANNGAGAAAGAAATAGGAATATTAAACCTCTCATTAAAACTGCCTGATAAAGACCANGATAATGAAGTAAATGCAGGTCTATTTAAAGCATATACATTTTGCGTAACAACGTCNTCAAACATATCAATAACGGCAACACTCCTACGCTCAGCATATGAATTTCTAATTATATCAATTTCCAGGTTTAATGATTCTCCATATCTATTAAATATATGCTCCGAGAACGGTCCTNAATAAATCCCNCCCNTCGCCAANTAATCAGCNCCAGATGAGAAA
This sequence comes from bacterium TMED217, assembly GCA_002169695.1. Taxonomy (GTDB): domain Bacteria; phylum Fidelibacterota; class Marinisomatia; order Marinisomatales; family UBA1611; genus TMED80. The sequence goes on along the minus strand of NHJO01000014.1, from coordinate 18,811 downwards.
TAATTATTAGGAATTAAAGGAGAAAAATATTGTTGCCCAAAAACAATACTTATGAAANAGAANGAGAGGACTAGAATCTTATTTTTTAATTTAAAATGCATAATCTAATTGTAATCTAATATCATTTGTGAAATTTTCTCCACTGACAGTTTCCCAGCTCAATCGCTGATCTGGAAATTGTCCAGTATCGTCACTAGGTTCAAAAATATAATTCGTCACTGGCGCAGAGGTATCTACCGTCCATTTTAACCTTAATGCCCAGCGATCATTAATACGAGAAAACAATGATAACCAATAGCGAACTGCATCTGTGTTACTATCAAATACTCTAAAATCAGTATCCTCAAAATTCCAAATGAATCCATTATAAAATATCACCTGCCCCATTGCTTTCATGCGCTGATTAAAATTATGAGTTACTTTAAAACCTATTGCCTCACTACCAGTACCTGCACTACCAATCAGAGAAGGTTCTTCACCGCCAGATGTTAGNTCGTTNGTGAGCCTTCTTCTATTTGAAAAATCTACCCAAGATCGAACCCACATTAGCTCGATNTGATCNTAACCAGATAAACGAAGCTGGGATCGAATGATTGTCTCTTGTGAATAATAAGCTGAAGGATCCAAATNACTCATTGANCCTCTTTTTTGCCATTTATGTCTAATGCTAAATCTCATATTAAATACCGGCCTATATTGAGCGCGCATTACAGTCCTAAAATAACGAGCCTGATCTGCAACTCGCGTCCATGTGTCAAAGTCTCCAGATAATACCAAAGCCCTATGTGGTTGATATCTGCTATTTACATAAACTCCTTTTTCAGATTGAGGTTGAGCTTGTCCAGTATATAAAAACCCATAAATAGGGTCTTGTAAATAAAAAGTATCTTCAAAAATGCTTCCTTTATATCTAGAATAATTTGAAAAAGAACGCTGATATGGATTGTCGAACCCTAAATCATAATCCCGATAAACAACAAGCAAACTAAAATTATTAAACTGGGCGTAGCCACTAAAAACAAATGCCTTCGGGTCTAATACATCCACTTTCATGTCGCCATTTTTATCAAGCACCCCATACTCTCCTTGTAACGCGATATTGCGAATTACCGTGGAAAAATCCATTCCAAATACTCTGCGAAAAGATCTAGCTTTTTCCCAAAAAGATGATTCCCCATAATTAGAATACATCGCAGCTATTTCAGTATCAGCAGTATTACCAATTGAAGTCAAAAATTTCCCTTCATTCTCATCAGCAATAACGGTAGTTGCTATATCTGGCCTAATTGGTCTATCATATAAACTTTCATATGCAGAAAAACCAACAAATGTACCATAAAGTGGAATCAATCTTATACTACCTCCATATGTAACTTCTTCTAAAGTTTCAAGCATAGGCAGTAGAAAATCCTCAGAACCAAAAGGGTCATTAGTCCTCGGGTAAAGCGTTATCATTGACACTACTGAGCTGTCAGCAATGTTTAAAATAGCATCTCTTTTATTCCTAGATACAAATCCCATTAGATCAAACCGTTTATTCCCGGCTTGGAATGCAGCGCCTTTCAATGCATACTGACGCGTTCTAGAGATATCAGGAAAAACACCATGCACTCTCCTACTCCAACTATAACCAGATCTTCTAGGTGAAAAGAAATCAGTATTTTCAAATATTATACCTTGCCCAATTGTAGCAGAAAAGTTTCCTAATATTATTCTATCTATTTTTATGCCACCAAATTTCAGATCCCTATACGTAAGAGACCATTTTGAACTTGGAACTTCAAAATTTCCTAACTTAAAGTCGTATACTTTTTCACCTAATTGACGATGTGTAGCTAAGGATAGCTTCCAATGTCTGCCAAAAGTAGCTACCATTTTATGATGTAAATCACCAGGATGATCACTGATTTGATCAACCATCCCTACCTCATCATCAAAGGAAGTGGTAGAAGGGAGTGTTTTATACGTAGTATTATACCAAAAATGAAATGAATCTGTTGTATCTGTATCATCATAGGTAAAGAAATCAACCATATTTCTATAGCCCCAGTAACTTAAACCAATAGCCCCTCTCAAAGCTTTAGGGTATGTTATTTTACCTTCATCAATTCTTTTCATTACCGCAACAGCATCTACAGGGCTAACATTTTGTAACGCCATAAGATCATTCCATGTCGCAGAATTAATATTCTTTGGCTCAGCTAATCTATCCAACCATACCTCTACAAGGCCTTCATTGGCACCTTCCTCAGATGTCCAATTTTCAACTTTCCTGTATCTGTCACTAATTCTAGAAGCTATTCTTTTGGTGTTTTTAATATCTTTTATACTTAACAAAGGTTTTAATGATTCAATATCTTTTGCACCTATACTAGAAACTTTTGTTAAATCATATATATCTGTTACAGGTCCCTGAAATAAAATAAAATCATAGACATCAGCTATTTGATTTTCAGATAAAGGAAGGCTTTTTAATTCTTCAATCGTTGCAGAATTAATGTAAACTTTTTGACTAAGAATAATTGAAAAATAAAAAACCAATGAAAGCAAATGCTTCATTAACGGTTAACCTCAATAGATAATTGATGCGATAGAGAAAGTACAGGATGAGTAATAAATCCGTATGCTATACTTATTTTTTTAAAATAAAACTCTAATCCCGATGAAAAACGATTAGGACTGGTTTGCATTCCAGCTCTAAGAAACATATTTTGTTGAACCTCATAAGCAAACCCGCTACTAAAATTCGTTGGATGCCCGATACTCTTATTTAGAGCAGCTGTTGTCCAAACTAAGTCATACGGAGAATAAGCTAATCCGATTTGAGCTCTCTGAGGAAGTCTCGTTGCAAGGTTCGCGTTACCTAAAGTTGGGCTATTGATATTGAACGCTTTTGCACCCACCCGAATCCTTTTTCCAAGTGATCCAAGAAAACTCACATTTAACCCAAATGCATTCAATGATCCCAAGTTGATACCATCCGACCCGTCTCCTGATGGCCCTGCTGAAGCGCCATAGTCAATAGTATAACTTTTTAGTCCATATCCAATTGAAAAAGAACTATTTCTATCTGCTCTTAGTGATATTCCCTGATGAAAACCAATAGCAGTTTCTGTTACTAAATTATTATCAATATAGTCGACTGATGAATTTTCAAGTGAGATACCAAAAGAACCATATTTAAAATTGTTAAACTGCACGCCAAACAAAGAATGACTTAAATAATCTTGACCAAATTGAGAATGTGAGCTAGCAATAAATGTTAAGCCCCCTTGCTCTATAAGACCAGCAGCGTTAACAAAAACAGACCAAGAACTTTTTGGAAGAGCAATGTCACTTGCAGCCATTGATAAAGAGCTCGCACCGTAGTGTATTTGTTCAGAGGTAACCTGAGAAAAAACATTTCCAAAAGAAAATAGAAATAGGATATATGCGCTTATCAAATATTGCTTCATATTAATTCTCATAAGACGCAATCACTATTGGTGCAATTTTTTGATGATTTTTACCTGTTACAGAATCAATAATATCTAGATGTATTAAGTAGGTTCCACTAGGCACAAGCCTATTTAAATTATCTCTGCCATCCCATGTCGCTTCTTTGTAAAAAGAGATGCCCCGATATTCATCATATAGTGTTGTAATTAAACGACCCGCAGTATCAAATATTCTTAATTTTATTCTGGCATCAGATGGAAAACTATAAGAATATTTAATGACCTCTCCTAACTGAGGCACAAAAGGATATGGCGAGACGGATAATGTCGCCTCAAAGTTCCCTGTTTGACCTTCTAGTTTTTCTGAAATATCTGAGGCATATGCAGGCTGTAGCTGACTTGCTCCACTATACTCACCTCCGATACCTGACACTTCTATTATTTGACCAACCTGTAAAAGTGAATCAAGCTCAAGATTTATTAAATCCATATTATCATTAAAAAGAATGTTTGTGGAATTCCATATACGCATAGTAGTCACCTCTCCAGAGGCATCCTGCAGACTGATATTTGCCCCGGTATTCGTACCAAAAGGATCAGAGCGAGATATAACTTTTCCCCAAACTTTTACAAATGTATAACCATACTTTAATGTATTGAATTCACTAATTGTAATCTCTTCTACCGGGACATTAGCATTTTGTTTTAACACAGTTATACTCGAATAAATCAGTTCCGGCTTTCCATCAAACTCATCTACCTCAGCTACTACAAGGACCGAATCACCCCTAGTAAAAGATGTATCTAGATCGGAGCTATATAGTATGATACCTCTACCAGATTCATCCTGCAAAAAAGCCTCTGTGAAATTTGTCCTTAACCTTGCGGCAGGGACAGTAACAACTCCGTCAATCTCAATTACTTGACCTACAAAAGAGTCGAGATCATTAAGTAAATCTGCTATGGTCATATCTTCAGGCTGCTCTGAGATATTTACTGCAATCATACTGGTAGAGTCTTTAAGTCCGCTAATATCTTCGGCCAAAACAGAATAGATCAAAGTTCCAGATGTGCCCAATGGCCCAATCTGGATACTATAAACTGATGAACTAGACTCAGACATCGGCAATGAAAAAGACTCACTCTGAAACTCATATTTTAAATTTACCGATGCAACTCCTTCAGCATCTAAAACTATAACTTCAAAAACCAACACATCTTCTGTGGTAGGTGATGAAGGAGTTAAACTAAGGTCTGAAATATCAGGCTTAGATGAGATGAGGCTCGCAGTAATCCAAGTATTAGATAATGGCTCACTTGTCTCATTATGCCCTGTAATTCCATTTCCGCCAGCAACAGTCTCTATACCTTCACTTGAGGTAGCTGCTCTTATTAATTTTTCATTAGTGGTATGAATAGACATAAAAGACTGAGAATTAGCAGGAGTATCTGGTTGGTATCCGCTTACATCTGATTTATCAATCGCAAATGCGTTATCGCCCCATAATAAATAGTCAACATCTTTAACTATCGATGAAGAACCATCCCAGTAGAATAAAACTAGTGTTTCATTTACATTGTAAAGCTTAGGAGCCGTTGTGCTACCTTTTGTACTTTCTCCCGCTACCGCATTAAGCATTTCATTGTCTAAAGAGAGATCAGGAGCCTCACCAAATGTATTTTCATAAGACTCATTATCTCTCAGTGAGACCTTTATCGAAGCACCAGCTGCCAATGAATATCCAGCAGGAAATCTGCAAATAAAGTCAGACCCTGAGCCACTCCAATAGTCTGTGCCGCTAGGCAACTTATAGTAAAACTTCCCAGAGACATTGTCTGTTGCATCAGTGAGATAATAGTCCGACAGATCAACATCAACCTCAGTTGGGTTTGTAATTTCAACATACTCGCCATCTGATGGAGTAAGTACAATCTCACTAAAAATAATATGGTCAGCTTGCCCAAAAACAAACGAAGAAGCTAAAAGGATTACCCTAAAAAAAACTTTTTTATATATATTGCCCAAGGTGTAAATCAAATACTTATTTTAAAAGCATAACTTTCTGCGTTAGCCGCTCACTTCCTTTTACAAGATGAACAAAATACATACCAGAGGCTAAGTCTGATGCGTTCCACTCTACTTCATGCAGACCTGATTGATAAAAACCACTAACAATATTATCAACCAGCTTCCCACTAACATCATACACCTCTAAAAATATATCAGATGGAGCATCCATTGAAAAAGAAAGTTTAGTAGTCGGGTTAAACGGATTTGGATAAGCAGGTCTTAGATCAAATATATCTGCGACAATAACATCATTACCTACGCCAAGGGCTGTAGTAATATCACTCTGATATCCAATAAGAAGTTGATACTGATCACCAAACTGACTACCAATTCCGATAAATTGACCTCTATAACCAACAATATAACTAGAAACATCAATGCCAGTAGAATTCCAAATCATAATACTAGTAACATCATCAACCGTGAGATTAGTCCCGTTTGTACTTACTGGCGTTACAACAGTAACATTACCAGTAATAGAAATCAACGTACCTTCATACTCAGATGAGTTTGCCTGCGAAGGTGAGACCACAATAGGGTCAGGAAGATCATTACCACTTGAAAGCTCTCTATATTCAAAATCTTTGAGTTGATATGTCGTATTATAATAACCAGTATAACCAACCACTTCTATTTCATCCCCTCTTTCAATGTCATCCATTAGCGTATAATCAAATAACTGCATACCTCTGCCAGACTGATCTTGGATATATGCCTTCGTCTGAGTTGGATACAAAAGTCCTCCTCCTCCAATTGTAATGACACCTTTGAGTGTAACAATATCTCCACTACTTTGAGATGAATAAAGATCAGAAATAGAACTTGGGGTAGAGCTAGCTATTATCCTTTCTTCAATAACTGACTGACCTTCCACGCCTTCACTATTAGTCGCATATATGCGCATCTGTATAACCATGTTCCCCTGTTGTGCAGGTATCGTTCCAGCCCATATATCCCCACCTTCTAAGTATAATTCTGATTCATTAACCAATGCACCGCTAGTACCATATTTCACTACAGCACTAGAAACACTACCTACTGGAGTAGTTATAAAAGAAGTAAACTCAATCTCCGTTGCATCTGTAATAAAAATAGGAGCCACAGAGCTAAAGGCTACTGCAGGAGCATTTAAAGCCTGCGTATGCGAACCTAAATAAGACCAAGTATCCTGTTCATAGACGATCCACTCAGAACTACCTGCATCTGCTCCAGCTGATGACGCCCAATCAATATTTCCTTGCTCTACCGAGCTTTTTCTAACGAGAGTGTGATTTAAAGTTGCATTTTCAACACCTGCTACTGGCCATCCACCTGTACCATTTGCAGGGGAGTTATCTTCTGTTGCTCTCTCGCCAATAATATCAATGACCTCGCCTGTAGCTGCATTCACCAAACCAAAAACATCATTCCCATTACTTAAATAGGTAAATGTATCATCACTTTGTGCTAAAATTTGAGGGTCAGAGCTTGGATGAGCAATTACATATACATCCCCAGCAGCCAAAGTAGTATTGCTTTCAAAACTAATGTTAGCTGGAAAATCCCATGAAGAATTATCTGCGCACCCATTTGAACAACTTGAAACAGCATACTGAGAAAGATCAATATCTGAATCTGATCCATTAAAAATTTCTAAATATTTATTATTTGATGTTCCCTCAGCATATTCACTGAAAAAGATTGCGTTAGATACGCCCTCTGCAGTTTTAACAAAAATAGTCGCAGATCCTGTCGCTCCATCGTTGTCTGTAACTGTCAAAGTAAATGAAAGACTATCAACAGTAGATGGCGCAGTAAAAGTAATAATCGCTTGATCTGTAGCGCTTAGAGCCACAGTTGTTCCAGCCGTCTGAGTCCAGCTATATGATTCAATCGTCCCATCAGGGTCTACACTTGAAGATCCATCAATGGTGACCTCACTGCCCACTTCCACCATTTGGTTTGTTCCTGCATTCGCTACTGGATCAATATTCTCACCACCAGTTCCATAGGTATGAAAGCCTAAATAATCCCAGGTTTCGTTATCAAGTACAATCCACTCAGATCCATCAGCATCTGTTCCAGATGAAGCGACCCAATCAGGATTACCAGTAGTAACAGTTGGCTTTCTTACTAAAGTATGATCCACTGTTGCACCATCAACACCAGCAACTGACCATCCACCATCTCCAGGATTACCATTCCAGTCACCTATGCAGTCAATAACGGTATAGCTACTTTCAGTGCCCTCAACTAAACAGTATCCATCATTCCCGTTACTAAGATATGTATGTGTCATATCAGCCTGAGCAAGAATTTGAGCACTTGCACTAGGATGGGCAATTACAAAAACTTCACCAGGCGCTATTTGAGATCCCGTATCAAACTCATTCCAATATTCATAATTCCCTGGGCTATCAACATCATTAGCAGCACTTGCAAACGCATAGCCAGAGAGATCAATTGTCTGATCTGTGGGATTATAAAATTCTAAATATTTATTATTAGAAGTCCCTTCTGCATATTCACTAATAAAAGGTGTTTCTCCATCAAGGACAGGAGCTTCTAAAGCCCCCTCATCAATCCACTGAGCAATCAAATTAATTTGGGATGAGCTTAAATTTCCACTAGGTGGCATACTACCATCTTCCACACGCTGCCAAAGCAGGCTATTTGCATGATCCCCGGCTACAACAGCAGCGCCGCTTGACCCACCATTCATTACACCACTATATGCTGTAAGATTTAATCCATTTTGACTCCCATATTGATGACAATTAGTACAGCTACTATTAAAAATTGTCTGAATCTCTGACGCATAATCTACCTGCGCATCTAAAATAGATACTGATAAAAAAATTAAAATACTAAATACCATTTTTTTCATTTATAACCTCCAAAAATACAATTGAAATTTTAATTAAGACTCAACAAATACTTCAATATGACCAATATTTTTATCTCTACAATTTTTTCGATCTCTTTTTCGAAATTCATCAAGACTCGATAATTCTTTTTTTGTTAAAAGATCTAAATGCTCTAATAGTTTAATTGTACCCATCGGCATTGCCCTCGAGCTACCATCAAGAACTTTAAGGGATATACCAATATTTTTACCATCTCTATTCTTAAGTGCTATACCCCTCACAGACTCTCCTCCACCTTTTGTTACTCCATTTCCACTTAAAGCGTCTATGAATTTAGTATCAAAGTGTCCTTTTCCTGCTACATTATATGGGTGAGCTGCCATTGCATTATAAGCACGAACTAGCTCAGGGTATTTTTCAGTTGCAAGGACTTGATACAGCCTGGCAATTGTTTCCAACGTAAAGAAAGCTGTCGGAGCAGAGCAGCCATCTGTCTCCATTGGAATATCTTTAATACCAGTATACTCTTGCAGAAGATTATAAATTGCTTTCTGAACTGGATGCCCAGGTTCAATATACCCCTTAGCCTTACCAGTAAGGTGTTTCGCAAGTGATAACATTCCCGCGTGTTTTCCACTGCAGTTATTATGAAGTGGATTAGGCTTTGATTTTGATCGTATCAGATCGTGCCTAGATGAAATATCACCTGGAGGGTGTACTCCACATTCGTAATCATCTTTTGTGTATCCCAATTTTTTAAGCATTGACGCTGCTGTTTTAACATGAACACTTTCACCTAAGTGAGAGGCACACATTAACGCAATCTCATTATCCTTGAAACTAGCGGCATCTACAGCCCCAGACTTAATAGATGCAGCCGCCTGAAATGGCTTTAAAGAAGACCGAATGCAAGTAAGATAATTAGAGTCTCCAGACGAATATATAATTGATCCAGTATCATCAACAACCGTTGCAAAAATGACGTGAATACTTTCTGTTAAATCACCACGAGTAACTCTACAAAGAATTGGCATTAGAATCAGTAAACTAAATTAGATACAAATTCGAATCGGAACCCCTTACTCTGAAGATCCGGAATTTCTCTCGCAAGAACATTTAGAGTTTGAGGTTTGACATGGCCAATACCTATTGCAATCCCCTTTTTTTCAGAAACCTCAGCCAACTTTAAAAGCTGGATCTTAATTTTTTCTTCATCTAACTCATTATCTAAAAAGACATCCCGCTTATTTGTTGGCACACCATACTTCCGCATGGTAGCCTCAGCCAAAGAATTACTTGCTGTTCTACTATCTATAAAAAACTTTTTATTATCTTTTATTTCCTTCGACAATAACGTCATTACCCTAGCGTCAGCTGTCCCTCTTGAACCCTGATGATTATTTAATCCAATTGCCTCTGGGAGATGTTGAAAAGCCTTATTTACACGACTCTTTATCTCATCATCTTGAAAATAAGACATCAATACATATTCCTCCTCACCATAAGTCTTGCCTATATTTTCCATAGGCATGTGGACAATGACCTCATAACCCGCGTCATAAGCTTTTTTAGAAAAAAGCTGGCTATGCAAATGCCCAGGAATGATAGCATAAGTTAATTTTCCTGGTAACTCTAAAAACCCATTAGATATATGGTCATTACGATAACCAAAATCATCAATAATTAAACCGATTACACCTCTCATTGGGATTTTTACAGAATCTTCAGCTTCTTGGATTTCTGCTTTTTGTTTTAATGAATCAGCCGGTATTATATGCTCTTCTGTTTCAACAACCTCCGTTTCTAAATCTGTTAAATGATCTTGTTGTTTTTTTAATACAATAAGAAGTACAACTACGAATAGTGTTAATACATAAATAATTAGAGTTTTATAATCTTGCTGCATTATGGTAAACGAAAACTTAAGCTAAGCGTTTGTGGAATTCCAATTTCTTGCGAGCCCATTCTTATCGCATAAGTTATTCCAAATCGACCATATAAAAACCCAGAGCCAAAGGATATCGATGAGGTATGCTTTGTGAAAGAATATCCACTCAATAATTTTATTTGTTTCCAATTAGTGTTATTCCCGATTTTAATTTTCCATGAATCATTTATAAATGAAAAATCAACTGTTGTGTAAAGCCTACTACTAATACTTTTTAACTCAATATCCTTAGTAAAACCTGTTAATAACCTAATGGGCATTTTTGGTTTTTCTTGGTAAAAAGTTGAAACAGAACCAAGGTTTAATATAGATACTCCTACTCCCCAACCATTGTTATATACATTTGAATATCCTAAATCTATTTTGAGACCTTGAGAACTTTGGTCATAGATAGTAAAATAAAGCGCACTAAAAGTCACTCCAAAATTTCCAACTGGAGTATTTAGCGACAAACCAGACCCAAGTGCAAACCCATAAGCACCGAAGGTTGTATTTGGTTCATCAGAAGGCTTGTTTTCTCGATATTCTAGGTCAGCTATTCCTGCCTGCTTCAAAAAGATTTTATTATTATAATTCCCTAGCTTATGAATATAATTCACTCCAGACGTTCTAATATCGCCATACCAGTTACCAGAATTAATGTACAATAATGGAGAGGACTGAGTTAGCTTTATTAAAGAAGGATTTACATTTTCTGATCCACCGAAAGATACATGACTGCCCATAGCTAGATCATAAGCACTCTCAGGAAACATCAAGAATTGAGTACCAATAGCAAATAAGCTAGAGAAAGATAAGGTTATGTATAATATTGTTTTTCTAAAAATTAAATGCATATGAAAGTGTGTGCGATAATTGAGAAGCCCAATCCATGGAAAAAGTATAGTCAATACGAGAGTCATGGTCTTTTACTAAATCATATTCAAGACCCCATCCAAAAGCAATCCTTCCATTACCCAAGCCACCGCGAAAATAATATAGGTCAAGATAGGTATACTCAATACCTATCCTAGGTAACAAACTAACAAAAGTATCTCCTTCTATTTCTTTACCCAATCTATAATTTGTAATAAAACCAGCATCTGAAACTACTCGGATATTTTTATAATTAAACTTTGTTCCGAATCTATAAATTGTAGGAAAATATTCACTATATATTCTACCTTCAGCATAAAGATCTGCAGAATCCCAATTATACATTGAGTTTATATCTTGGATCATTAAACCAAAAGTTGCGGACTTACCTGATTTAAATAAAAAACCTATATCAAATCCAATACCACTTCCTTTATACGATTCATTTACGGGTAATTGATTTTGTAATATTTTAATATTAGCGCCAAAAGAGAACCACGGCAATATCCTCTGAGCAAAAGATATCATTAAAGCATCTTCACTAGTCTGCATCAAAGTTGTTTTAGCTCCTGCACTATTCCTGCCTTGTATATCAGTGACTCCGGCACTAACCCATGCAATCCCTAATCCAGCAGTAGGTGGCAATGGCGTTGCAAAACTAAGACCCGATAGTCTTCTATCGAGTGACATATTTGAATACGAAAGCCCAACCTGCCTATTTGTTAGAAATGCTGCCCAAGCAGGATTATAAAAAGTAGCGAAACCATGATCTTTTTCCGCGGTGAATGCACCTCCCATCGCAATTGAACGGGCAGTGACACCAATTCTTAGAAAACTACCAGAAAGACCTGCATAATCTTCAGCAAATAAACAGGTTGTAAGTATCAATTGTATATATATTAATTTTTTCATTTTACTACGATTAGTTTTGTCCAATTATCGCTAGGTGATTGATTGATTGAACTAGAAAAATTAAGTCTGATAAAATAAACACCATTTGCTACATGATTACCTAATAAATCACGGCCATCCCATTTTAATGCTCCGTAATATGAATTTAGATCATATGTATTTGTATAAACCTTCTCCATTGCAAAATTGAAAATATCTAGCTTTATTTCGTTATTTGCTATAGTCCCAATATGAAAACGAACATACCCATCATTATCTAACCTATTATGAGAAAATGGTGAAAAGGGATTTGGATAAGCATAAACCTCAACAGGATCATGATTGGCTTGATATATTTTCCAGGTACTTCCTTGAACATCAGGGGATAACGCAACACCATCAGGGGTCCCGATCCATAGCTTAGGTATTGTATCTCTATCATCTATTGAAACAGCATAAACAGTATTTGTTAATATTTGCTTTTGGTTGAGAATGCTTTTTTCAATTGCAGGATCAAATCTTGCCCAATTTTCACCATCTAAACTTTTCCATAAGCCAGAAGAGGTTGCAGCAAAGACGAGTGAATCTTTCGCATTAATATTATAAACTCTTTCTCCAATAAGAGCTGTCTGCCATGAAATACCATCGTCTCTTGAATAACTCAGGCCTTGCACCTCTCCTGATTCGCCAGTACTGACTGTAGCAGCCCATATAATAGTTTGCCCTCTCCATACTTGTCTCGCCAAGCCAACAACAAAATTCCCTGATATCCCGCTGGAAGGATATTTATAATGGCTCCATTCAATACAACTTAGAATCTCATACTCATTTGGAGATATCTGTGTGATTTCTTCAATCAATATTCCTTTATTGATACCATTCGCAGTGCCAACCCAGACTCTATTTCCATATGCCAACACAGAAAAAGCCTTATGATTATGATTACCACCGTCAGAAGGATCACGAGGATTTAGATAATAATTTTTTAAAACCGGGATCTCGTCTCCTGTTATTTTTGAAAGAGTATCAACAAAGGCACTGTCCTGACAAGTTGATAGAGTACTCTGCCAGTCCATAGGCATCGGTATGTTTTGAGGCTTTCTTAGACTAATAGATAAATCGTACCTACGTAGTCCGCCTGCCCAGCTGGCAACCCATAAATACTTTCCAGACAAAGACGCATCATATGTGACATTTGCCTGTGGAACAGTAACTGGAAGTTGCCAAAAATAGCCTTCTCCAAAAGGCACCTCTATGTCTGTATCTTTATCAATTGGCTGTGGTAAATATTTCCACTGAATTGCTTTAGTGACTTTTGTAATACCAAAATCAATCGACTCACTACTTAAAAACCCTTTGTCATATGCAGATATATAATTTATTGATTCAGGCACTATTAACAGTTGAATCTGCCCAGCACTAAATTCTGATATAGACTGTACAGTAAAAAATAAAACTCTTGAAGAATTTCCATTGCTAATCTTTATGACTGTATTTGCTTGAATACTGTCTAGTAAAGTAATTCTATCTGATTCATTACCAGGACTTAAAATCATAAAACTACCCGTATAACCTACTCCAGGTTGATATTCACTATCGAACCCAAAATAAACACCATTCGTAGTATCCGTCCCCAAGCTATCCCAAAAAAAATCAAACACCATAACCTCTGTAGGCGCCGTATCGTACCAAGATCTGGCATCGGAGGCGAAAGCTAGTCCAAGACCCATTGGAGTATCATTATCATCACCCGCAAATGCTACAACTAACGAATCATTTGCTGTCGCAATAGCAGAAACACCCCCTAGTGGAAGAATATTTGTAACTGCACTCGGATTTGTAAAAATGTCAACAATTGAATCGGCTGTTGACTGATAAGTATAAACCGACCTGCCATCATGCATTGATAGTCCTCGACCAGTACCAAACCATGTTAATGAGTCACCCATTAAACGAATTTCTGCCACCACATTGCTGATAAAACCATCATCAAAATAAGACACCTCACCACCGCCAGTAGATTTAAGACTAAACCTTTGAGGGGATATAGGTTGGCCATTTATAAAAGCCAAACATATTAAGGATAGTAATATATTATTGAATAATAACTTCATGAGTAGCTGTTAAACTATATTCATCCTCATTGTCTTGAGCAATGAACTCCCAACGAAATGTCCCGGTTTTTGTTTGATATTCTGGGTCAATATTGCCACTTCCAAAAACCGGTATTTTGAAACTATATGTCCCATCTCCTGTATTAAGATCGCCACTGGTTATATCCGGAGAATAAATAATATTCTCACTGCCGTCATCATATAAGTAAATATAATTACCCCCATTCATCATAGAGTCTCCTTCTACATGATAAGATGTAAAACCTACCCATTTAATATCATCTAAACCATCAGCGTCAAAAACGGTTGCGCTGACAAGATACAATGATAATGTGGCGCTAGATTCTCTGACGATTGTATCTGGTGAAGATACACTAGTTATTCTTGGAATTATATTGCCAATTTTATAGGAATATGACTCTTTTTCCATTTGACCAACATAGATAGCTAAAATATTAAGATACACACTACCAGAATCATCACCGAGAGTATTATTAATAACTGTACTGTCATTATTAAATTTTAAAGTATAATAATTATCACCAGCAATAATATCTCCGTTCATACCGCTATCTTCTAACGTTAAACTATCTGGTTTGTTTTGCAAATCTGTCCCAAACCACTCAATAAGTACATTATCAAGAATTTTACCATCTGCATCAGGCAATACGCTTGTACTTACATAAAGATTGTTTTCGTTCTGATGAAAATTAAATTGAGTATCTGAAATGTAGACTGAGGAATCCTCTTCAGAATCATTTATGGTGCATCCAAAAAAGAAACATATTAAAATTAAAAAATTTAGCTTTATAGTATTTATCCTATTTTTATACATAATCATACCTATGGACTATAGAATTTACGATTATAAATATAGTCAACCATTAAGATCCCTACCTGCTCAAGNCTTTGCNCACTGCAATTCTCAGGAACATCATCCATGGTATGCCAATAATTTGTAAATGAATTTGGATATCTAAAATCNATAATATCTATAGANGGAATACCAGCATATTGATATAGTGGAACATGGTCATCATATATTGCAGCTCCAACTACTCCTTTAAAAGCNCGGAGATCTAGNTCTTTTGCTCTATCCCATAATTGTCTAACAAGCTTACCGTGGAAATTCAATGAATTTCTTTCTATTGGCANCGATAATTCTTTNTCGCCAACCATNTCTAGAATAATAGCTTCTTTTATNCCTTTAATGGGAATATNCTTTGAAAAATAAATAGATCCTTTGCAATAGCTTTCATTCTCCCCTGAGACACCACTGTCTTCGGCATCAAAGAAAACAATATTGACTCCAATTAATGCAGGATGCAACTTAAGTAGCCTTGCTAATTCAAGTAGCACCGCCACACCCGACGCACCATCATTCGCACCAATTATTGGTTCCCTATTATTCTTCTTAACCNGATCTCTATCTGCCCANGGCCTTGTATCCCAATGCGCTCCAATAAGTACCTGAACTGGACTAGAAACATTAAACCGGGCAATTATATTTGTACCATTATATATATTTTTATCACCAATAACATCAAAAGTAAAATCCTGCAATAAAACTGTATCCGCTAATTCTTTAACTATATTGAAAATATATTTTTTTGCTGCTGAATGCCCCTCTGAACCAGGATGCCTTGGCCCAAGAGCACACTGATCCAACAAATTACTAAAGGCTCTTTGACCCTCAAAAACTGGAACACTAGCATCACAACTAAAATGCACAATGAAAATAAATAAAAATATTAAAATAAAACGCATTTTTATCCTGTTATTGCTATGTTAACATCAAAACCAAAATCTCTATCAATTTTCTTCCCCATAGTTCTACTATCNNTTTCTCTATACTCATATCGTATACCACCTGAAATTTTATTAGAAAATTGATATGAAANCCTTAACCCTGCNTTCCAATTTGATGAAAAGGCTCCTTCTTCAAGNTCAATTTTATCTCCAGACTTGAACTCTTTACTATCGTTCATATCAAAATTTAGGGTAAAACTTATATTATTATTCAATTTGATATCTCCATAATATGGNATTGGTATNGTCATACCACCTCTATGAGTATAGGTAGCTGTAGATGTATAACTATGATCTTTNCTTATNGTTAANCCNGTAGGAAGCTCATCTAGTGATAAATTCCTATTATGCCTAAAAGTAATTGAAATATTTTTTTTCAACCCCATATTAAGACCAATTAAAGGAGAAAAATTCATATTTATCCTTGAAGAACGTTCGAAATCTTTATTATCAAGCACNAAACNTTGTAAATCAAAAAAATCAAATTCNNCTGGCGTAANATCCTCAAACTGCCAAGACCTTGTTTCTTTACCAGCATAGCTATGATCCAGTGAAGCTGTTTTTGCNANCCACTTTATAATTGGCCATTTTTCTACACCNCCNANTCTAAAACTCCAACCCGGGAAAGGNGCCCCTTCTTGAAATAATTCATCAAATGCAATGTAGTCTCTTGTCATTGTCATTTGCTCAACACCAGTACCNCTAACAACATTTGAAAAATTTTGAGAAAAATTAAAATTAATTGTAATTGCTCTTGTTAGCTTTAATCCTGATCGAAGTGANCCATCTCTTTTGTGATCCCAGCTACCNATATTTGTNCCGACCTCTTCTGACTGTTCAAGTCCATGATCTGGAACCCAACCAAATTTATAACCCGCNGGNACNTCACCAATGACCTGATTTGCCGATCGATTAAGCGTCTCTGTATANCTTAATGAGATAGGATTAATTTTATCAATGATGCTATGAATAAAAGTAAGCGATTTTAACTCTTTTNTTTCTTTTTTATTTTTTGTGNTATTATCTGATTTTGACCTTGTTCTTGATCTACTATTCCTTGATCTAGCCGCATTTCTTTTGGTTTTAGATGGAGGTTTGTATAATAGCTCCATTAACTGGATTGGTGTGAGCGTAAAACTTGAACTAAATCTAAGGTTAGAGCTAATATTTTGACCCTCTCTTGAAAGATCATCTGTCCATCTATAACTTGCAGAATAACTCATATTTGGTTTTAGCCATTGAATAAATTTTGGACTATAAGTAGTGTTCATCGTCTCTGTGATATTTGTAACTAGACCAGGGTCTAAATTCTTCAATGCCACCCAAGCATAACCTCTGTAATCATTCAACTTACTCTGACCAGTCCAAGCATACTTAGTAGATAAATTATTTGTAAACTTATAATCCAGATTCATATTTCTGCTTAAACCAAAGTTATAGCTATCAGGAGACCTAATTAACGACCTGGTCTCATTCCATGATAACTTTTCAGTAAAATTCATAGCAGTGTTAAACGCGGATGGTGAATAATAGAGCTCCCAATCACTAAAAGAACTAAAGACAGGGATATTTTTCATCCACTTTAATGGACTAATAAAGTTGTCCCGTCCAAAAGGAAAACTATAACTTATTTTACCAGAATAAGACTCTGACCATTTTTTATTGTAAGTGATATCAGATGATCTAGACTGCGAAGCACTAAAATTGGTCTTTATATTATCAATCGTATATTTAATTAATTTATTATCAGATTTTGAAGTCTTTGATAAAGATGTACTAAAACTAATTGACTCACTCAGAGAGACTATTGAATCAGGGGGCGTACTTTCATCTACTAAAATATCCTCCCCTGGAAAATATTTTGGAGTATTAGTTGCCCTGCTGATTGAAGCATTTATTGGTAAGCTAAACCCCCATGATCTTGGCAAAAATCGATGTAAATCAATTCTTCCAGAAACATTAAAATTTTCAGAAGTGCTCGTCCCTCTTGACAATCTCTCTTGAAGTCGATGAAAGTCTGCATCTTGTCTGCTATAAGTAAAGTTTGCACTTCCAAGGTCCGCGAGTTTCATCGTAGACTGAACCCTCATAGCTACACCTCGATCCTTTTTTACTCCACTAAGACGTAACTCATCTACCCAAACCTCGCCACTAATAATTTCATCAGAAGTGTTTTTTATCCCCATAATAAAATATTGGATCCTATTAAGAGCAGGCTTTCCTTTTATATATATTCTTTTACCTGTTTTTATTCCTTCATCATCTGTGTATATATATCTTTTCACATCTGCTGAGTCGACAAAAATATCTGTTTCCTTAAAGCGTTTTACAGTAAGCGAGTCTTTTAATTTAAGTTCAGCAAGCCAATCTAACTGAAGCTCGATGCTGTTTCTACCTTTATCTTCATCCCAACCTTTGTATATTGGCTGAGTGACTTCATAATAATCTTCTCCTAAACCAAATCTCAAAAATATTTCAACATCTGTATTCAAATATGTTGTCCAAGGGCTATTACCATAAACATACATTTTCATTAAATCATATGTCATAAAACTTCTTTTTTGATCATCATTAAGTGTATATAAAGTTTTCTGAGCTGAGCCCGAATGATAAGGAGGCAAATTATTAAACTGCATTACTAGAGATTGTTCTTTTGATCTGATCTGATTAATCCTATCGTACTCACCTTTCACACCATCTGGGGGAAGATACTCTGAATTATCTTCAGTATTTATAACAGCAATCTGAAAAAAAGGTAAATCTTTTTCTATACCCTCTGAATCTTTTCTAGGACCAACTATCAAATTTTCTTTTTTAAGTACTGGTGAAAGATTTCTTTT
>NHJO01000013.1 GCA_002169695.1 bacterium TMED217 | reverse complement strand
TGAAAATCCAGTAAATCCCAATGGATTTCAAACTCATTACTTATGGGAGGAGGTTCTTCAATCGGAAAGTCTCTTAGATTTAATTGAAAACTTCGTTCATATAAGAACTGAAAAGAGTAAAGAGTATGATAACAACCAACAACGTATCGTTGAAACCAAAAAAGATGTTTTAATCTTTCCAAGATATCATCAATTAAATGTTATCAGAAAATTAAAGAAATCAGTCATTGAAGAGGGGGTTGGTAATAATTATCTAATTCAACACACCACAGGAAGTGGTAAGTCTTTATCCATTGGTTGGTTATCTCATTTGTTATCATCACTCTATCAAAGTTCTACGGATACAAAACGAATGTTTGATACTATTATTGTGGTAACGGACAGACGAGTATTAGATAAACAGATTCAAAATACCATTAAACAATTAGAACAGACCAAAGGTGTGGTTTGTCCTGTTGATTTAGATTCAAATCAATTAAAAGAATTCCTTGAACAAGGTAAATCCATCATCGTTACTACCGTTCAAAAGTTTCCAGTTATTTCTAACTCCATCTCAGAATTAAAAACAAAGTCATTTGGTGTTGTGATTGATGAGGTTCATTCCTCTCAAAGTGGTGAGACTTCACGACATTTAAAGAAGTCATTATCTAAATCTATCTTAAATACCTTTAATGAAGGGGAAGATGAAGATTTAACAGATGTTGATAAACAGATTTTAGATGAGATAAATAATCGTGGTCAACAGAGTCATATTTCTTATTTTGGATTTAGTGGAACACCAAAGAATAAAACCTTAGAATTATTTGGTAGAAAACAAGAGAACGGAGAGTTTAAATCATTTGATTTATATTCAATGAGACAGAGTATTGGAGAAGGATTTACTCTGGATGTTCTTAAAGAATACACAACCTATCAACGGTACTTTAAACTTAATAAAACCGTTGAGGAGGATAAGGAACTACCTGAAAGTCGTGTAAAGAAAATGTTAGTCAATTGGGTAGATATTCAACCTCATACTATTCACGAAAAAACCAAAATAATGTTAGAACATTTTGTCCACCACACCTCAACCAAATTAGGTGGTAGAGGACGAGGAATGGTGGTGACTCGTTCAAGACTCCATTGTGTGAAATTCAAACTTGAGTTTGATGAACAAATGAAACAAATGGACTTACCTTACAGATGTTTAGTGGGATTTAGTGGAACGGTTCAAGATGAAGATAGTGGTATAGATTATACAGAGACTTCAATGAATGGATTTTCATCCAATCATACCCAAGAAAACTTTAAAGACCCAAAGTACAGAATCTTAATCGTAAATAATAAGTTTCAAACAGGGTTTGACGAACCACTACTTCATACCATGTATGTAGACAAACCATTGAATGGTTTACAATGTGTTCAAACCTTAAGTCGTTTAAATAGAACTACTTCAGGTAAGACAGATACATTTGTATTAGACTTTGTGAATGATACCGAAGTAATAAGAGAATCATTTCAAAACTTTTACGAAGGAACAATTCTTTCAGAAGAAACAGATTCAAGAATATTATATCAATTAGAACAAGAGATAAACAAGTTTCATCTTTTCACAGATGATTTAGTGGAGAAGTTTATTGAGACATTTTATAAAGAAGAGATACCATTGGAACAACTTCAAGGGATATTGGATTTTACAGTTAGAGATTGGAATCAATTAGAAGAACAACAACGAGAGGAATTTCGTTCTAACATTCAAAGTTTTATTCGTTTATATGGTTATATAACACAAATTGTAACTTTTCAAGATATCGGATTAGAAAAACTATTTATTTTCTTAAAGTTCTTAAATAAAAAGTTACCAAGAAGAACGGTTGATAGATTAACCGATATAGTTTCCTCAATTGATTTAGAATCATTTAGAATTGAAAAGAATGAAAGTATACCAATTGTATTAACTCCAGGTGATGGTGTAACAGACCCAATTAAAGTTGGAGGAACTCTAAGAACTGAAGAAGAATCAAAAGATTATCTCTCAAAAATTATTGAACTATTAAATAAGAATTTTGGAAGTGATTTGACTAAAGATGATAAAGTAAATCTGAACCGAATCTATGAGGATATGGTTAATGATGAAGAGTTAAAGACCGTTCATGAGGGAGATAATACTGAAACAAATAAAAGACACAAGTTTGATGAAAAATTTGAGGATTCATTATTGGGGTTAGTTGAAAAAGATACGAACTTTTACAATAAGGTTAGGAAAGAAGGTATTAACAAATTTGTAAAAGATAAAATGTATGAATATTTCCTAAAGAGTATGTAAAAGATGAGTAAGGTAACAAAATACATCTCGTTCATTTACTCCATTACGGTTGAGTGAGTTCTGATGTATGAAAAATCTTTTTAACCCCACTTTCGTGGGGTTTATTTTTTATAGATATATTTTTTATAAATTGGGTGTGAGATGAAAAAACATTTTTTCCCCATTATTAGTCTGTTTGGTTTAAAGGTCGTAATAAGTACATTACTTTATTCCCATTTTGAAAAAGGAGGTATCACTTCAGATGGATGGTTGAATCTTTTTTTGATGATAGGAGTTAATTTGACAAATATTAATTATTGGAAGGAATATTTTTCTAAAGATTGACTCCTCATCCGTGGGGTTTTATTTTTTATAGAGTTATTTTTTGTAAATTGGGTGTGAGATGAGAAAACTATATCTAATAATTCCATTGGTTTTACTTATGTATTTATCTTGTGAGGATAAGAAGGAAGAGGATACCACACCACCAACTGTATCTATCACTTCACCACAAGATAGTTCAACCGTATCGGATTCGATAACTATAACTTGTATATCCTCTGATGATGAAGGTGTAGAAAAGGTAGAGTTATGGATAAATGGTGTTTTTACAGGGTTAATAGACGAAACTGAACCTTATTCATTTGAATGGAATACCACTACTATTGAAGATGGATCTTATACAATCCTAGTTCGTTCTTACGATACAAATGGAAATACTACTGATAGTTATCCAATTATTTTATTAGTCGACAA
This sequence comes from bacterium TMED217, assembly GCA_002169695.1. Taxonomy (GTDB): domain Bacteria; phylum Fidelibacterota; class Marinisomatia; order Marinisomatales; family UBA1611; genus TMED80. Next base: position 41,057 of record NHJO01000013.1, on the reverse strand, counting down.
TTCAGATTCATACCCAAGTCCTGTAAATATTACCTCAATTGAATTTGAGAACTTTGGTTTTAACGTTAAATGGAATAAATCATCTGATAATGATTTTTCATCTTACAAATTGTATGAATCTATTTCTGAAAATATGGATGAACAGAACTTGATTTATGAAACCAATGAATTATCAGATACTACTTTCTATGTATCTGGGATTGATATTAATCAAATAAGATATTATCAGATAGAAGTTGAGAATGAATTTGGTTTACAATCAAAAGGTGAAGTTAGTTTTGGTTCTTCTAAGATTAGTTTTTCTAAAATCATTGAGAACGGGATTGGTGTTTATGTCCAAGAGACCAATGATGGAGGATATATTATTACTGGGAATAGAGGAGAGGATATTTTATTAATTAAGACTGATTATAGTGGTAATACTATTTGGGAAAAAGTATATGAAGAACCATATAATGAATATGGTTATCAAGTTGAACAAACAGAAGATAGTGGTTACATAATTTTAGGATATGGGAGTAGTGATAATACTTTATTAATCAAAACAGATGAATTTGGAAATCAACAATGGGATAAAAATTATTATGGTATAGGTTATTTTTTATACCAAACCACCGATGGTGAATTTATGATTTCTGGGAGAACCCTTAACGGTGTTGATGGAGTATTTATAAAAACTGATTCTAATGGTAATGAAATATGGAACATAACATTTATACAATCACCGTTAAATTCTTTTCAACAAACAACTGATGGTGGATATATCCTTGTTGGGTCAAAGTCAGGTGAATCTTTATTAACAAAAACTGACTATAATGGTATTAAAGAATGGGAAAAAATATTTGAGGAAGGATTAACAAGTACTTTTGTTCTTCAAACCACCGATGGTGGTTATATTTTTGACTATCAGGTATCCGGTCAACAAAATGTTTATTTAATAAGAACTGATAATCAAGGAAACGAACTGTGGAACAAATATATTGTTGATGGTTGGATTCGAAGTTTACGAAGGACATCAGAGGGAGGGTATATACTATTAACCAGTGGTATTGAACCTGACCCTCGTCTAATTAAAATATCTCAAGATGGAGAATTAGAATGGAATAGGTATTTAGGTTACCAAAATACTTGGGAACATGGTAATGAAGTACAACAAACAACAGATGATGGGTATATAATCGTAGGTACGTCAGAAGTAAGTTGGATTGAAAATAATATTTTTCTAATGAAAACTAATTCTGAGGGTATTATAGATTAGTTAGAACTTTCACAATCGGTTGAGATAAGAACCTCACTTTTGTGGGGTTTTGTTTTTTATAGAGTTATTTTTTGTAAATTTGGTGTGATATGAGAAATCAATTAATAATTATAATTTCAACTCTAATATCCATAGAAAGAAGATGCCTTTAATGTCAACAAATGAACTCAAATTTTGTAGCGGTAATTATCATGATGGTAGTAAAAAATTTACAGGGACATATATAGATGGTATTCAAAACGGGAAACATTATAACCGAAGAGTTGGTGTTTGGAAGTTTTGGTATATAAATGGGAAAATGAAATTTGAAGGTCTTTATAAATATGGCAAATTAGTTTCTAAAAAATGTTGGAATTCTGATGGTGAAGTTATCAATTGTGATTTATTAGATATAACAAGATCAGACGAAGAAATAATTTTTAAAGATGAATCATGAATCACCTTTATAAATCTAAATGGACATCTATTGAAAAACTATATGGATGGAAGCATTTCGAAGTATTAAATATTTTTAAAAGAAAACAAGAAGTTGAAATGATTTGTGTCTGTGAAACTGATAAAAAAATCATGGTTCCAATTAGTGATTTAAAAGATGAATCAAAATGGATAAATGGTTGGAATATGCTATTAGAGATTAGATGATTTATGAATAATCTCACAATGGTTCTGGTATTTATTTCAATTATTGGGTCGCTTTTTCTATTATTCATGTACGTAATGTGGCGTGGATCAAAACTACCTAAAATTCATCCAAATAATTATATATCTAGTCCTGATGAAAATCGAGAAGTTTTTTTATGTTGTGGTGATAGTATTACTCATGGCAGGATTGGCTATGACTGGTGCAGCGAATTAAGTAATCAAGATAATAGTAGGATTTATATTAATGCCGGAATTAATGGCGACTTAGCATGGAATTTAAATCAGAGATTAGATGATATTATTAGTTGCCGTCCAAATATAATTACAATTCTTATCGGGAGTAATGACGCAATGGGAAGTCAATCAAAGTTGATGGGTGATGATTATGTAAAAAGAAAAGCATTGCCAAGAACTCCCTCAATTGATTGGTTTAAGGAAAACTATGAATTAATCATAAAAAGTTTAATTGATAATACTAATGCAAAAATTTATTTAATTACTATACCCTGGATAGGTGAATCAGAAAATGAAGAAATTATTGAAATTATTAAAAACCATAATAAAGTTATTAAAGGGTTAGGCAGACAATATAATTTAGATGTTATACCTTTTTTTGATGAAATGAATAAGTTTATTAATAATAATAAAACAAAGAAATTTAAAGAGCATTCAAATGATATATATTTAATCAATTATAAACGATTCTATAGAATTGTGAGGGCACTATTAATGCATTACCTTTTCGGTTTTAGTTGGAATGCTATAGGTAGAAAGTATGGCCTTTTAACAACATGTGATTTTATTCACCTAAATGAGGATAGCGGTAGGTTAATAAAAAATCTGGTCAAAGATCATTTAAAGATCAAATCATAATGAATGTAAAGTTGAATTATAACTGGAGCGTATCCTATAATAACTTAATTAAAAAAGATTCAAGAAAAGTCTGGAAAATAATATCAACTAAGTCTAATCTGGAATTATTTCATCCGTTTTGTAAAAAAAATGAAGTAATTAACTGGGAAAAAGAAAAATCAATTGATAGAATTGAATATTTAAATGGTTCTATCTTTGAAAGAGAATTTTTTTCTTGGAAAGAATATAAAGGATATGATCTATACATCCGGCAATTAGGTAAATCTTATTCATATGTTCAATGGAGACTTTCTAAAGTTGGTGATGAATGCCAAATAAAAATTACCGTATTTCCCTACTTATTTAATCAGCAAAGTAAGGTTATAAACTATCTACCTTTTCATTTTATTGTTAGACCATTATTATTAAAGTATTTAAGCTCAGTAGTGAATGGTCTAAAATGGCATGTGGAGAATACCTCGCTAATACCAAAAAATTATTTTGGTAGACATATATGGTTTTCTTAATAAAGAAAGAAAATGAATTATAATATTATTAATGCGTGTAAATATGATTTAGAGTTTATATTGGATCTTAATCAAAAGTTTACACCAGCTGTAAGTGACTCATCTTATGATATGATGTCATACTTTTTAAATATTTCAAAATACTTTAAAGTACTCAAAGTAGATAGAAGACCAGTCGGGTTTTTAATTGCTTTGATGCCTGGGTATGATTACCAGAGTCAAAATTACAGATGGTTCAATAAGAGATATGAATCATTTACGTATATTGATAGAGTTGTGATATCAAAAGATTACCAAAGTCAAGGGTATGGAAAATTATTTTATGATGATCTTTGTAGTCATTCAAAAGAAGATTCAGATTATATTGCATGCGAGGTAAACACAAGACCACTGAATCAACAGTCTATAAAATTTCATGAAAAATATGGTTTTTATGAAGTCGGAGTCCAAGAAACCGAAGGCGGTGAAAAATGCGTCTCACTTATGATCCATGAGATCAAAAACTAAATAGTATTTATTCTTCTGCAGTTACGCCAACATATAATGTATAAATAGTAATAGCAATCCAGATTCCTAAAGCTGGTAAAGGTGTCTGTAGCATTTGTTCATTAGGGAATTTAGATGCTGCTGCGTTATTAGTCATTATGATAAGTATATCAGTTATTACTAAAGAAATACCAATTCCCAATAGTACTCTCTTTGCTCTAGTAATATCCAAATCGCGCAATAGCACCATTATAACTCCAACCATAATACAAAGGGATCCTGATAAATAACCAAGCGTTCTTGAGGACATTTGCCCCTTTTCACCTTCAATTAGGGCCTCTACACTCATTGGATTCATTAACCAAAATATTATAATGTGAAAGAAAAACCAAACAGCGAGAACTGTAAATACCATTTTAGGTTTTAACATAATTATAATCCCTTCATTTATTTATATAACTAAAATCTGATGCATGAACATAGACTTTCATTATATTCTAATTCAAGTTTTTAAAAATTGATAATAGTTTATATTTGACAATCAATTAAATAATTTACATTTTGAGACAAAAATTAATCGGATTAGAAACTTTTGATACTTATCACCTAATTGCGCTGATATGTACTTTCGTTTTTATTATTGCTATTCCTTTAATCGGTTCGAAGATTTATAATAAAAAGAAAAAACAAAATTTTATTATATCTCTCATATCTTTAGCTATTATTCAAGAAGTGGTCGATTACATATCTCGTATTCATTTTGATGGATTAAACTATGCTGAAGATTTACCTCTTCATATATGTAGCTATGCTTTAATTATGAGTTCATATGCACTCTATAAAAAAGACCAGTTTTGTTTTGAGTTTAGTTATTTATTAGGCGTTACAGGAACATTTTTTGCCATCTTAACTCCTGAGTTCAATGATTTTGATGGTTGGACAATGTATGTGACTTATTTTATACATCATGGAGTAATAATAGCTTTCCCTATGTGGAATATATTTGTAGATAAGATGAGCCCTAGAAAATATTCTATAATATATTGCTTAATATTTTTAGCAATTATGTCGATACCTGTAGGAATTATTTGTTGGATTACTGGAGGTAATTATATGTTCTTATCTAGGATCCCGAATGCAAATAATCCACTTTTATTTGGGGAATGGCCATTTTATATAATTAATTGTACGATTATAGGTATTGTATTAATGCTAATTGCGAAATTACCATTTGATATAAAAAAAATATTATTTAAAAATTGAACAGTATATTATCTATTACTTTTTTACTTTAATGTCTTAATATTATTGATGTTTAACAATTTATTTTTAAAAGTTATTAGTATTAAAGGAGATTATGATCTAGGTCTCTTTATCTTGAGAATATTTATCGGATTATTAATGTTCTTGAATCATGGGATTGGAAAAATAACAGCTGGTTCTGATAGGTGGGATAGATTAGGTCATGCTTTCACCGATATGATAGGTATTGAGTTTGGCTCTGTTATCTTTGGTTTTTTAGCTTCTTTTGCAGAGTCTATAGGTGCCGTTTTCATTTTAGCTGGGTTTCTCACACGACTATCATCATTTTTATTATTTTTCACGATGTTTATTGCATCATTAAAACATTTTTTTGAAGGCGATCTTTCAGAACTAGCTATAATTTATGCATTAGTTAGTATCGTCATTATCATTACTGGGCCTGGTAGGCATAGTGTTGATCACTATATTTTGAAAAAAATTGACTAAATTTTGTTTTATTTTTATAATTGTCTATGAAGTATTTTAAATATTATATATCAACAATTACCCTATTGAGTGCTATCTATATATGCACTAGGGGATCTTTTTATCCTACGATATTTTTTATTGGTTTTTCATTATTTATCATTCTTGGAGATTTTTTTATTACGAAAGATAATAAAGAGTCGAGCTATAATAATTTATTTTTATTAAATCTTCCTATTTATATAAATCTCCCACTTTTAATAATCTACTTAATGATAGTTGTTTTTATGTTAGGGGATAGTAATCCTAATATATTTTCATCTTTTTTATTTAATAATTTTAATTTAGACCTTGTCTATGCAAGTTCTACAATTAACACACTTGACGCTATTTTTTTAGTTGCGCTTTCTGGGCTTTTTATTGGTATCATGGGGACAGTCCCTGGGCATGAGCTTAGTCATAGAACTAAAGAAAAATTTGATATGTTTATGGCAAATTGGCTTTTATCTATATCATGGGACTGTGCTTTTGCAATTGAGCATGTATATGGGCATCACAAAAATGTAGGACTATCTATTGATCCAGCAACAGCAAAACGCGGTGAGAATATTTATAAATTCATATTAAAAGCTATTGTTCAAGAACAAAGAGATGCTTGGTCAATTGAGAATGATCGTATGCGCAGAAAGAATATTGGGTTAATTAGTCTAAAAAATAGAATGATTACTGGATATTTTAGGAGTATAGCAGTCTCAATTTTATCATTTTTAATTGGTGGGTTTAGTGGGATGATGATTTTTCTACTCTGCGCTTTTATTGCAAAAGCACTATTAGAAGTTATTAATTACACAGAGCATTATGGGCTTATTAGAGTACGAGGTGAAAAAGTAGCGCCAAGGCACTCTTGGAATTCAAACAGTATTATGAGTAGTATTTATTTGTATAATGTAACTCGCCATTCGTCTCATCATGAAAAAGCAAATTTAAAATATTGGGAACTCAAAGCATATGATGGTGCTCCTATGATGCCTCATGGTTATCTAACAATGCTTTATCTGGCTATTTTCGCACCTTTTTATTTTCATAGCATCATGGCAAAAAAACTTATTGATTGGGATGAAAATTATGCTTCTAATGGGGAAAGAGAATTAGCTAGGGAAAGTAATATAAATAGCGGGATTTCGGTATTATTGAATCAAACTTAGATTTATTTTAACTATAATTTTATTATATATTATTTTTTGTAGATTTGAGTATGAAGAAGTGTCCATACTGCGCAGAAAATATAAAATTAGAGGCAATTAAGTGTAGGTTCTGTGGAGAATTTTTTGAGGATGAATACCCTGCTAAATTTGAAGAACCCTNAAAAGAGCAGCCTCAGGTAATGGTAAATGAAAGTGATACAGCTGTTTTAGATGAAATTCCAACTGAGATAAAAAGGAAAAGACGTTTTNCNGTTAGAAAATTATTTAGATTTGACGCGCCTTCNTTTTTAATTATAGCCGGTNTAATAGGAGGNGTAGGGTTTTATATAGATACATACTCTTCTGAGCAAATGGATTGGTTCGCTGCTATGTTAGAAATGATTGGCGGTATGTTATTCCTTTATGCTTGCATTGTTTTTGGTAAAAAAGATAGAGAAAATATACTTGATTAGATANCTATTNTTTTAGCATCNTAACAATANTACTAATTAANAATCTTCATATTATATTAAATAAATATTTTTCTTTTTAATGAGAATCTTAAAAATAATTTCAGTAATAATNNNAGTCTTAATTATTTTTACAATTCTTTTNTTAAATATNAATCCAGAGTTNGGTTCTAATCCAAGCTCTGCTCAAAAAAAAGAATATTCTACATTTTTTAATTATGNANATGGNGAGTTTAAAAACAATCAAGAAACACCACTCTTTACAGATAAAATGAGTACNTATGATTTTTTTAAGGGGCATCCNNANCAAGANCCAGTNAAAGATGTNATNCCAAAAGATNTAGATATAAAATCATTNATAAATAATAGTNNTGAAAAGATAAAAGTTTCGTGGTTAGGGCATTCAGCTTTTTTAATTAGTATTAATGGAAAGATTGTAATGCTTGACCCGATGCTAGGTAAATANGCAGCTCCAGTNCCAATGCCAACATTAAAACGATATAGCTCTAAGATTGCATTTTCAGTTGAAGAGTTAGANACCATTGATATTGTTATATATTCTCATGATCACTACGATCACTTAGATTATCCCACTATNAAGAAGATCNAAGATAAAGTAGGAATGTTTATCGTTCCCCATGGAGTGGGGAATCATCTNAGAGGNTGGGGNGTTANAGAATCATCTATAACAGAGCTAAATTGGGGTGAGTCAACTGTGTTATATGGCGAAGAATATATTTGTTTACCTGCGCGGCATTTTTCTGGCAGAGGCCCCCTTAATAGAAACAGTACACTTTGGAGTTCATGGGCCATAAAGAGTCAATATGGTAAAATATATTTTAGCGGAGATAGTGGATATGGTAAACATTTAAAAGAGATTGGAGATACGCATGGGCCATTTGATTTTGTTTTAATCGATTGTGGTCAATATAATAAGGCGTGGAAATTTTCTCATATGTTTCCAGAGCAATCTATATTAGCTGCTAGAGATTTGAGAGCAGACTATTTAATTCCTATCCACTGGGGGGCTTTTACATTATCTACTCATTCATGGATAGAACCACCTGAAATTGTCTTAGATAAAGCTACTGAGATGAACCAAAAAATTATTCTTCCGCAAATAGGTCAAGTTCTNCTAATGAATCAACAAGAATATAATATTACAAANTGGTGGAGAAAGTTCCATTAGATTATTTTTAATGTAAAAGATTAGATTTGAAAATAATCTNATNCTAATTTTTATTANAGCAAGTNCTCTTTTNCATTGTNAAATATATTTTATTTATTCNTAAATAAATTAAANTGGTTATTTTATNCATAGAAAAATATANAATATGNTAAAAACAAAATGTTTAATATTCCTAATATATGCTCTAGCATNTACTGGTTGTAATAGAAAGTCAGATAAAAATAATATGTCTACTAAAAAGCGTNATGTGTATGAGACAACAGTAAATATTCCTGTAAANNTTAATTATTCTTTATATATACCAGATGAATACAATAATACTGATTCTTTGTTTTCTATGGTNCTCTATTTGCATGGAGTTGGTGAGAGAGGAACAGACCTNAATAAATTAGAGCTTAATGGCNTTCCTGAGTTGATTAGTAAGGGAAAAGANTTTCCGTTNCTTACCCTTGCACCACAGTGCCCTGAGTTTGGCTGGTGGTCAAGGCCTGAATATGTAGAGGCTTTGGCAANCCTNACAAAAGAAATTATTCGAAAANATAGAATAGATGANAGNAGGGTATATATGTCTGGNTTAAGTATGGGGGGATATGGTACACTAGCNTTAGCAAAAGCATATCCTCAATTATTTTCGGCAATTATACCCATTTGTGGTGGGATGGATAACCATGAAGATATTGAAAGGCTAGAAAATATGCCTATTTGGTTATTTCATGGTGATATGGATAAAGTACACCCGTTAGAGTATTCTACAGCCATTTATGATCTCCTAAAGCCGATCAATAAAGATATAAAATTAACTATTTATGAAGGAGTTGGTCACAATAGCTGGGACAAGACCTACGCCAATGATAAAATATATGAATGGTTAATTAGTCATAAGAAGGAGTAACTACTATGATATTTTTTTTAAAATTTTGGATATTTATTCAAAAGATAATAATTGTTACTACATTAGTTGGGAGTGTGCTATTCCCTAAGAATGGTATACTTAGAGTGGGTTTTGATATTGATGATACTATTTTATTTTCAAGAGATGTTTTTCTTAATCTTCCTGAAGACAAACAGAATCCAACAGACTGGGGATGGATCAATTCTCATGATGAGGACTTTTCATTAATCATGTACCCAACAGTCGATCTAGTGCATTTTTTCAAGGAAAATGGGCATGAGGTATTTTTTATTACCGCTAGACAAGGACCGAAAGGAGAGGTTCTAGCAAAATTCTTAACAGAGGAGTTAGGATTTACTATTAAGGTTAATAAGAATTTATTTTTCTCGCCTAAAGAAAGAATAAATGGAACAAGGTATACTACTAAGCAGCGTATTATGAAAAGGCTTAGGCTGGATCTCTTCTACGGTGACGCTGATACTGATATGATAGCGGCCTTGAAAGCTGGTGTACACCCGGTTCGCATTGTGAGACACAGAGAGTCAATTATGTCATATGGCGCAAATTATTTTGGTAACACCATTGACAAAGTCTCACCTAAAAATCCTTTTTCATTAGAAGATCTGAATATATTTTATTCAAGTAATGTTGGTATTTTCGGAGAATCTATATATCCTATATTCTGGAAAGGTCCAGAGTAATTAAAAATTATTTAATTGATTAAAGGAGGAATTTTATGAGAAGAATATTAATCGTTTTAGTTTTTTGTTTGAGCATGGTCTATAGTGAAAAAATAGAATTTTCAATTGGTAGTACAACTAGCAAGGTGATGGACATCGAATTCGAATTTAGCGAAGAAGGTAAAGGCATAATTAGTGTAAAAATTGATCAGTTAAGCTCGAGGGGCTCAGACATGTCTTTTATGTTAGAAGAACCAAAAAATAGTTATGTAGCCTTTTTAAAGTGGCTAATAAAACTTACTTCTGCTGAAATGAGAGGATTTGAAAGCTCGGTTAAGGTGTTTGATAAAGGTGTGGATGTAAGAGCAAGTATTGATAGACTCTATTTCGAAATAAAAGACATTGATATTTTTATAGATGATAAGATGAATAATGTCTCCCTTAATTCACTTAATACAAAATTCAGCATGACTAATCTAAAGTTTAATGTTCCATTTTTGGATGATAACATTGCTGATAAAGCTTTAGAAAAAATTAATAAGGCGATACCTGATGGGAAAGTGAGTAAAGCGGAGATCGCTGTTAATTATAACAAACAGAGTAGTATGTTGCGTCTGACTGGTATATTGCGGATGCTTGGTGGAAATGCGAGTCTAGGCATTGATGTTTTGATAGATGAGAATTATCCTGATGCTACTTACATTAAGAGTGCAAGTTTAAAGTTGAAAAATTTATCCGAAGGAATGATTGATTTTGTAGATATGATTGAAAAAGAGACAAGTATAAAAGTTGATAGAATAGGCCGATCTTCTGCGAATCTTGATTACTCAGGGCCAATAAAAAATCTTCCTTCAGGGGAATTTAAACAAACTTCTTATGCTTCAGAAGCCAGAACGGTAATGTCTAATATTTACAATGCATCCAAGATGTACTACCAGACAAAAGGCGAATGGCCTGATGATGTTGAGCAACTAGAAAGGGCTGGTCAACTTGATCTGAGTCGCTCTACTAAACTAAGGTGGAAATTTGAGCTTCAATTGCCTGACCGACTTATTGCAACGAGCACTGAAGAAATGAATGACGGTGCTGGTAAGGTTGTTTTGTTTGATTCCTTAACAGGAAAATTTTATGGATATGGATCAGCGGAGGATGATGACAACAGATGAGAATAAATTTATAGAGATTCGAAACATAATCAATATTTTGTACAATCAATAAATTCTTAATAATCTTATTAGTGTAATTTTAATAGATATTTTAAGACTGAAAGATGTAGATAATATAGCCTATTACTAGGCCACCAACGATAGCAATAACCCGAAATAGAGCTGGGTTATTTTCAATTAAATCATTTATGTCCATATATTAAATTAAAAATAAAATTTAAAATTTTTCAACCTAATGATTAATCTAATTTTAAATAATGATAATATAGTTATTAATATTCATTTTGCTTCGACAGCTGTAATGGTGGGGGTAATATGGGTGATCCAACTATTACACTATCCCGCATTTCATTACATTGAAAAGAATAATTATTCACAATTCCAAAAATTTCATATGAACCGAATTTCGTATATTGTTATCCCGGCAATGGTCATTGAGATGTTGAGCGGGATAATGCTCGTAATAATAAATGATGATTTTATAATCTCTTTTTCTTTATTAGTATGTATTTGGATAATAACGTTTGTGTTTTTTACGAATATTCATCAACGCTTGCTATCAAAATATGAAAATACTGCGGTAGAAAAATTAGTAAACCTCAATTGGATACGAACTGTCTTTTGGACTGTAAGGCTTGTAATATTGTTTAATATTAATATATAATTATGAAGCGATTACACTCTTTAGATGCAATGCGAGCTGTGCTGATGCTTATCGGTGTCTATTTTCATTTGGCCCATGTGTACTCTGTTGATGCTAGAGGATGGGGACAAAATCGTGAGACAGTTAGTGTTTTCTTTGATCTTTTTATACTTGCAACTAATTATTTTAGAATGCACGCATTCTTTTTGATTTCAGGGTTTTTTGGAGCACTTCTTTATTATCGAAAGGGAGTAAGAGAAATGATCCTCAATCGATTTAAAAGGATATTTTTACCGCTTATTGTAATGATCTGGCCTATTTATATATTAAATGATTTCAGTAAGAAATTTTCAGAGTATCAGGCAAAGGGTTTGGGCTTTTTCGATTCATTATTAAACAGTTTTAGTGCAATGAAATTTATTGAGTCATTGCCTTGGTCGACATTGCATCTTTGGTTTTTAAATTTTCTATTTTTCATGTCTATTTTTGCTTTTATCGTTAAATATATTTACGATCGATCATTAAAAAATAAAAATCCAAAACAGGGTTATTTCGGCAAAATAATTGCTCTATTATTTACAAAACAGTGGTTGGGTACATTTTTATTCTGTTTTTTCTTTGGCATGTTGATGGCTCTTATGGGTAAACAAAAAGCACAAGGGGCAGATCATTGGTGGGAATGGTTATGGTTTTTCTACTCTGGAGGTATTAAAAGTTTTATCGCATTTGGTTTTTTCTATTTTATTGGTTGGCATATATATGGTCAACGCTCGGTTTTAGATAAGATTAGTATAAAAAATCAAATTTTTATATTTATTGTATTTTATGCTTTGGCTCATACCGTTAATATGAATCTTTTAAAATATCAATATAGCCCTTATCCAGAGACTAACCATATTTTTACTGATCATATAGATAAATATAGACCTCAGAAAAATGTCACCTTCAGTGTCGATATGTCTCAATTTGATTTTACCCAATTTGAAAAAGATAAATCAGAATTTAGGGGTGTGTTTTTACTAGGCACGTTTAACCATTATTGCGAAGATTGTGATAAAATGGAAGACGAAGATGGTGATCTTATCTATACGAAAACTATTAAGGTAAGAAAAGGCATCCAAAAATATATTTTTTCAATTAATGGTTGGGAGATGACATCAACGCCTACAGCAGATTCGGAGTGTGATGCAGCTCCAGGGCACAAATATAATATCTATGCGATGGAGGTACTTGACCAAGATGTGGTTTTAGATACTGTATGCTGGCAGGGGGATTGCAGTGATTGTAGCGGGAATCAGATCTATAATATGTCGCTAACAAAAAGCCAAAATTTGAAAAGAGATTTGATCATTCGATCTTATAAGTTCTTATTCAATTTTATGGTTCCTTGTTTTATAATGCTTTTACTATCGTTATTTGTAAAGTTATATCATGCTGAATCGAAGAGAATGCGATATGTTAGTGACGCATCCTACTGGGTTTATATCATTCACATACCACTCACTCATTTTATTCCTGGATTATTTCACCAGAGTAATATGAATGTATTTTTAAAGTTTACGATTACATCTATTATCATCACCTTTATCTGTTTATTTAGTTACCATTATCTGGTTAGGTCAACTTTTATTGGTGAGTTTTTAAATGGACGAAAATATTCTAATAAATAACTAACGACTTCATACTAGTAGGGCATTTGAACATATGGTAATTTGCCGGTTATAAAATTGATACAATAGCTAACAGGAGAGAAATATTATGGGAGATCATACTAATTGGTCTGAGGAAGAGTTCAAGGCATACCTCTGCCTATATGCAGCGGATTCAAATTTTGAATTTCATATAGAAGAAAAGAAACTAATAGAATCAAAATTTAGTCCTGAGGTTATAGAGAAGATCAAGGAGGTCACAGATGACCTAAATGATCACCAGCGCTCTCGTATTATTGTTGATTATGTTAAATCAAAAAAATACACAGAGTCACAGATTGATGATCTTCTAAAAGAAATGAAAGAGGTATATCTTTCTGATGGAAGCTTTGATCAGTATGAACAGTCAATCTATAATATGCTAAAAAAGATCATCAAAATATAGGTGATATCCTTGATTGTATAATACCCTTGTTAATTGCATTAAACCATGAACTTATATAAAAAAAATCTTTCGGAGCATCCTAGGGGAGTTAGAACTGATAAATCGAAAAAAGCAGTTGTTATTGGTGCTACAGGAGCAACAGGAAGTCAGCTCATTAAAAAATTATTAGATAGTGATAAATGGGGAAAGATCACGACAATAAGCAGGCGGAAAGTAATAGATGATGTTTCTCATAATAAACTTAATGAGGTTATTATTGATTCTTTTGATGACCTTCCTTCAACAGCAGAATCTTGGATTGGGAATGATATATTCTTTAACTGCATTGGGACGACTAGATCTATCGCTGGTAGCGCAAAGGCCTTTGTAGATATAGAATTTGGTATGTCATTAAAAGCTGCAGAATTAGCAAGTAATGCTGGTATACCAAATGCGTCTGTTATTTCAGCTGGTGGGGCAAATGCACAAAGCTGGGCAGTTGATTGGTTGCAACCTCTTTTATATATAAAAACAATAGGGCAAAAAGAGGAAACGCTTACAAAACATTTTCGTTTTAACAATGTCAGTATATTTAGACCAGGTATGCTAATAAGGAGTTATAAAAAAGGCTCTCCATTGCAGGAATTTTTTAATTCTACGAATCTAGGCCTGCCTGTTGATCTATTGGCCTCGTCAATGATCCGTGACGCAGAGTCATCGTCACTTGATTCAGAAAACGCTGTGCCATTTGTATATACTGGCAATAGTTGTATTAAATCCTTAATTGATCTTTAACTTTATGAAATTACACATTATTAAAATATTTTTCTTTTTTTTAGTTATTTCGACTTTTTCTTTTTCCGTAGAAAAACCCAAAACAATAAAGATGAATTCCATCTCTATCGAACATATGCCTGATGTAACACTGATGCCTAGAGATAGTTCTGGGATAATTAGAAAATGGAGAGCAGTTAATAAATTTGATTCTGAATATTATAAAGTATCTTCAGATAGTCTTCAGGTGGCTAATGATGTAGGGAAACTGAATGGATACAAATCTTCTGAAGGTATAACTATTTCAAGCCAGATGGATACAGCGCTATTGAACTTTGTATATATTGATAGCGGAGTAACAAATTTTGTTTCTTATAATTACAATATGGATATGCAGCCAAGTAGGTCATTGCTAATGTCTAATACTCCAATAACAAAATCTGACAGGATAAATAGTGTATCTTTTTTTGGGAATACGCAGATGTCTTACTCTGAATTATTAGAAATCTATGAAGGTGACACATACCCAAGATATCTTTATACTTCTAGTCTATTTCAATTGGCATTTTTTATGTCAGTGACTACCATACCGGTTCAGACGCTACATGTTTGGATAGACGAAAATACAGTCGAATATTATAACTTCAACTTTTTTACTGATTACGATCCTATGTTAACATTTAATTCATTTCATGATGGGATTGTTAATTTTGATCAAAAAACAGCACAATTTGATTCTTTGTTAATTAGTTTAATAGAGTATCCCAGTAATGATACCGTTGATTTTATTTTAGATGGAAACTTCGAACCAGACTCTATTATTATTCCTAGTGATTCTTTAGTACTTGCACTTGATCATTATAATTTGCAGCCAAGTCCAATAATTAACCAATGGGCAGATAATGTAACATGGGTATTTAATGATGATCAATCAGGCTATCAGATTGATACATATATTAATAACAATTGGGGTGGTGTTTATCCAAGTAGAGATAGTACCTATTTTACTTGGGAAATAATTGCAGACTCAGTACAGTTTTTTATTGAAGATCAGGATTCATTTTCAATGCAGTATGGGCTATTATTGGACTCATTATATTTTGTAGGTGAAAATATATTTTGTGAACAAGGGTTATGTCCAGANTCAATTATAATCCCACAGTTTTTTGGNATTACGCCAGATACATTTGATATAGCTTGGTTCGAAAATTTNACTGGNTTATCAAGCGTGGATTATAGTGGATATGATNTAGGTTTAAAATTTATTTCAATAGATAATGATGCTCAATTATATATTAATCCTAATGCTATGACAATNTTCGAAACCTATTCAGTAGGTAGTACAATCCACACCTATCAGATATATAATATAGGCCTTGACACTCTTGATTGGAACATCGAGCAACCAGATGAATCTTGGATAAGTATGGAAGTGTTATCTGGAACGATAGCTCCAGATGNATCTGATANAATAACATTTATCATTGAAGGTGAATCNCTTGCAAGTGATACACAGTATCCTNTAGATCTTTTCATNCATTCAA
Organism: bacterium TMED217; assembly: GCA_002169695.1. Lineage (GTDB taxonomy): Bacteria > Fidelibacterota > Marinisomatia > Marinisomatales > UBA1611 > TMED80. The sequence goes on along the minus strand of NHJO01000013.1, from coordinate 24,949 downwards.
ACGAGAATGATGAAATGACTACAATAGTNCCAATAACAATTCAGGTCAATCCACCGGATCTATATATGGTTGGTTTAAGTAACTCTAATTTCATGATTGATGAAGATGATTCGCTCGAAGCATTTTTTTATGTCATTGGGCCAGAAGGNAATACTACATTTAGTATATCTGGCGATACAAGTTCTATATCNGGGTATGTTGTCATTGATGAGAGTTATATTCCAAATTCGATTAGTAATTATTCCATGAGAGCTGCGCTTAATCTTATTCCGGAACATAATTGGTATGGTGAGGCGACTGTCTATGTGACTGCTGANAATGAATACGATTATTCAAATACAGATACTCTATCTATTACTGTTAATTCTGTATATGATCAGATCTTAGAACCTGANATGGTTTTTCCTCCAAATGGGCATACNTTTTATTTTGAATCNNTTANAGATTCGGTAACGCTTATATGGAGCAGNGCGGGATANCCTGACTATGAGGCTGGACCTGGATTCGAGTATAGGCTTAGAATCGTTCAGTCAAATGAGACTGGTAATATTGANTATAATTACACGGATATAACTGACACGACNTTTACGTTCTTTCCAGATTCATCTACCTATGCAGGGCAGAATAATAANTATATATGGTCATTATATACGACTGAAGAGAATCTGCCAGAGGTTCTTGATGGGCAGGGTGGAGTTTTNNATGTTATTCTTCCTCAAATGGATATTTCTCTAAGNGATATTCCAAATAATTTTAGGTTATATAATGCATATCCGAACCCATTTAATCCAACAACAATGATTCAATATGATNTNCCTGAAGATTCATTTNTTTCGATCAATATTTANGATATGANNGGTCGCCATGTAANAACAATGTTAAACAAGAGAATTACTGCTGGACAAAGGTCTATAATTTGGGATGGAACANATAGCTCTGGTCAACCTGTATCAGCTGGGACTTATTTTTTTACCATTAAAACTGATCAGTTCTCCAGTACTAAGAAAATGATTATGTTAAANTAGATTTTTTTGNTCTTCTTTTTTTAATTATAATATTNNGTAGAACTTAGCTAACTTANTATTGAGATATATTCTCAATAANACATACTAAAAATTTTATAGAGGTTTATTATATGAAATTCANTTATTTAACTATTTCTANTTTTTTATTAATCAGTATTTTATTTTCACAAAATGGCAACACGCCCACTAATCTTCAGATTGATGCTGCCACTTTAGGAGGAGTTCAGTTATCCTGGGATGTNCCAGAGAANTTCAGAAGAGATTGGATAACCCATTCAAACTTAAATTATTNNTATGGTATTGGAGCAGGTGGGNCAGAACATTTTGTTTGTCAAAAATTCCCAGATTCAATGCTTACTGACTATCATGGNATGTTAGTAAAAGAGATNGCTTTTGTNCCATCTGGCGANGCTAATTTTGCNTCTTTTCAGCCCTTNGTTTTTGAAACAGATCCATCATTAATAATATATGAAATTCCNGATATTGCTAGTAGATCAAATTTAGTTCTCAGTGCTNCAGCTCTGTCTTTTCCTGGAGATGATTTAGTGTTAAATGCTTGGAATTCAATAGAACTTAAGGACCATGTGTCTGGGTTTGATCTTGATCAAGATATAGATCCATCTACTTACACCATTGACAGTACAAAATCTATTTGGTTTGGATATTGGGTCTATAATTATGATAACTTTCCGTCGGGTGCTGATGTAGGGCCAGCTAATGAAGGTTTGGGGAATGTAATAATTTGGTGCCCGGAGGAGACTGGTTGTTATGAGGCAACCTTGTATACATCTTCTTATCCAAATTTAAGTAATGGTTTTATGATAGCTCTAAGTCTTATTAACTCAGATGGTGCAGATACGACCTCAAGATCAATTAGTTTATCAAATAATAACCTATCAAGCAATAACACTCAATTGATAAATATTGCTCAGCAACAATATACTCATAACGAATATAGGATGAAGGCGGGCCCAATAAGGGATATTACAATTGCNCCNCTTGAAGATCTTTCAAGGGATATTTCAAANTATTTTGTTTTTGAAAATGGTNANGTTGCTGATGTGGTACAGCCNACCTANATGNATTTTANTACTTCNATNAGNGAGCAGACAATATTAGGNGAAANAGAACCTGGGTATTATGAGTTTTGGGTANGAGCGCAAACTGCNGATGGNCTTTCNGACTCTTCNAATNTTGTTTCTATTGAAATTGTTAACAATATCCCTAGTACTTTTTCTCTTATTTCACCAGAGGATGGCACTTTGATCTCAGTTAATCAGTCAAATATTAATAATTCCATAAGTTTTATCTGGACCAATTCTGTCGATATAGATGGTCAGGATTTATATTTTATACTTGGCATCTGTAACGAGTCTGGAGATTTAGCATGTTATGATACAACATTGATAGATAGAATTTACCAGGTATCTTCTCAGAATATAATCGATAGTCTAGGCCTATCTAGTGGTATTAATCTTTTATCCTGGTCTGTTTTTGTTACTGATGGGATAGACACTGTTTCCTCTGATGATAGCACAAGATATTTTACCTTAGACATAGATCAGCTAGCTATTGAGTCTGGAAATATTCAGCCAGGTATATTTAGTCTACATCAGAATTATCCCAATCCTTTTAATCCAGTAACAACAATCGCATACGAGCTAGCGAATCATGAATTTGTAAGTCTAGTTGTTTATGATGTAAATGGCCGCCTTATTAAAAATTTAATAAGTGAGATAAGAGAATCAGGGCAAAACTATACCAATTGGGATGGTACAAATAACGCTAATGAGAATGTCGCTGGAGGTGTATATATCTATCAGATTGATACAGAATCATCTAGCTCTACAAAAAAAATGATCTTATTAAAATAAAAATTCAATACGATTTAGTTAATCTGATTTCCATGAACATATATATCTAGAACTTTAATATCTCGTAATTCTGTTTTCTGTACTTCGAGAGGATTTCTATTCAGGATGATCAGGTCACCGTATTTACCTTCTTTAATTGAACCAATCTTCTCATCCATTTTGATCTGCCATGCCGCGTCAATCGTTAAAGCTTTTAATGCTTGGTGTATAGTAATAGCGTGCTGTCCTCCAATTACCTGACCTTCTTTTGTTTTACGGTTTACAGCAGTACTTAATAAACTAAATGGTTCGCTGGGAAACATTGGCTGGTCAGCGTGGATAGTAAATTTAATAGAGTTATCAATCGCTGATTTTATTGGCAGCATTCTATTTGCTCTTTGTGTGCCTATTAGTTTGTTATTCAGAACGTTTCCGTAATAATACAGATGATTAATATGAAAGCTTGGATAGACATTTATGTTGGCCATTCTTTCAATGGATGTACTATTAATCAATAGGCAGTGTTCTAACCTATGCCTATAATTTATTTTTGACTGTGTACTTTCAAACGCGTTTAGTACTTCTCTTATTGCTATATCTCCTTGAGTATGTATTGCAACCTGCCAATTTCCGGATTGGTATTTTTTTATATTTTTTTGTATTTGATCTTTTGTTAGAAGTGCTTTTCCTGTGTGTTCTTGCGGAATATGAAGGATATTATTGGTAAAATTATTATCTATGTAAGGTTCTTCAAGGTACATTGAGCCGGTATATGGTGAACCATCATACCAAAATTTTATACCCATTATTTTGAAGAAATCGTCTCCATTTGAAACAGATTCAGGAAGAAGGTGTGGAGCATCATGCCGAATAAACACAAAGTTTCTAGCTGTGTGCTCTCGATTGGGGAGTATGCCTACAATAGATAGTATGTTATTTAATATATTTGATCTTTTCGATGAAATGTGTTTATATAATTGAATGACTTTTTTATCTGCAGTCGTAATGCCCATTGAGGTTATACTGGTATAGCCATTTTTAAGATATTCTTTCATGACCATTCGACTATTATTTTTTAGTTTGTTTATACCGATTGATTTTAAAATCGTATTTTTAAACGGTTGAAAGGCGGTTTGTTCTGCTATATAGCCAGTAAATTTTCCTAAGCTGTCTCTCTCATAGTAACTACTTTTACTAGGGTCTGGTGTTGAGGGCTTGATTCCTGAAGCCTGAAATGCTAAAGAGTTTGCCCAGTAAGAGTGTAGACTTTGTGAAGCGATTAGGAGTGGATTATTTGGAGCAATTGAATCCAGATAACTGATAGATGGCGGTGTAAGACCTGGTACGAGTACCTGGTCAAATCCTTTGCATAAAATCCAATCTTTAGGATTGTAATTGGAAACTTCATTTATTAAATGGTCCCATACTTTTTCTTTTGAATGGTGCTTGAAACCACTAAGGTCAATCATATCATAGAGAAAAGATGAAATAATAGGGTGTGTGTGGCTATCAATAAAGCCAGGCATCAGAGTTCTTCCGTTTAAGTCTACAATAATCGTTGATGAAAGGGTGTTCTTTTTTATATGATCAAAACTTCCGATGGATTTAATAATTCCATTTTCGACATAAACTGCTTCCGGATATTGATGCTGTTTATCCATGGTAATAATCGTACCATTGTGAAATAGAATATTATCACCCTTAGAAAAATCAATGTCATAAAATGAATAATAGAAAACCATAATACACATAGAAAAAAGTATGATTGGTAAAGAGTTTGTGATTGTGGTTTTTAATAATCTCATTATACAAATGATAGTTGGGTATAATATAGCTATAAAAATAATTTCAAAATAAAGTCATCGGCCAACGGTAGGTTTTTTGTTTTTATTGTAATTGGTTAGATTTAATAATGTTTATACGCATAGCGTTTTTATTTTTAACCATCAGTTTATTATTCTCTGATAGTCCAAGATCAAGTCCTGAATACCAAAAAATACAACATAGATTAAAACAAGGGTGGAATACTTGGAACACTCGATCTGTAGCTCAGCACGTTTTACTTCCTCAGGGATTTTCGCTCAATATCGCATTTAAACAACATTATTTTTTAGAAGAAAAATATCTTAGAGAGATCCTTATCGGACGCAGGACTGATAACGCAGAATATGTTAGGCCTGGGCCTCATACTCTTGATGGTAGTTATACGAGTCTAGAATTAAATTGGGAAGAGGTAGACACAAGAATAAATTCTGCTCATATTGGTGATGATTTAGTAATTCTAATCTCCCCTAATTCGATTCCAAAAAATAAAGTAAAAGTTATTCTTGAAACTGGAATGCTTTGGAATAGAAAGGGCACACTACATAGAGATAAAAAATCACTAATAGCAAGAACTCCAGGTAAGTTAATAAAAATATATACCACAGCTGATATTGTTGATGATGATCCCTATTTTGATATAAATACTCCTTATTTAAGTATATGGCTCGATGGTGAAATTGGTATATCGACAGGGAAATTTCGGTCTTTAGATGAAATAAAAGCAGCTATTCGAAAACAAAAAAACAGTTTATACAATGAATCAGATAAGTATGGAGCCCTTGCGGATGCATATGTAGCTATTCAAACAGGTATTGCTTGGAATCTGATATACGAACCGAAATATGATAGAGTTGTATCTACAGTTGGAAGACTCTGGAATGAAGAGTATGGTGGTTACTGCTTATTTGGATGGGACAATTTTTTTCTTTCTTATGTTTGTGGCTTATTTAGTAAGGACCTAGCATATTCTAATATTATTGATCATCTTGATGGGAAAACAGATGATGGATTCATTCCCAATGATAACCGTGGTAATGGGAGTAAGTCTTTTGATCGATCTCAGCCTCCTGTAGGAAGTATAATGGTCAAAGAGATATACAAGATGTATCCAAGTGATTGGTTTTTAGAGTTAGCATTCGATTACCTATTGGACTGGAACCGTTGGTGGGAAAAAGATAGGGTAAATGAAGGACTTCTTAGTTATGGCTCAACGCCAACTGAAAATCCATTCAATGAGCCTGTTTTTGGCACGAGAACAGCAGCAGGTTATGAATCAGGTATGGACGACTCTCCAATGTATGAGGGTGTACCCTATAATAAGGATAAAAAAACATTTGAATTGCAGGATGTTGGCCTAAATAGTTTGTACATTGCTGACTGTAAGGCACTGGCTGAAATGGCTTCTATTTTAGGAAAATCAGATAAAAAAAAAGAACTGCTAGATAGGGCTAATAAATTTTTATCTAATATGAATAATCTCTGGGATGACGAGGCCGGTATATTTTTTAATTACAGAACAGACCTCGGTACTCATTCGGAAAGATTATCCCCAACCATCTTTTATCCTTTATTAGCAGATATTAAGCCAGAAAAGAGGGCAATACGTATTGTTGATTACTTTTATAATGCTGACAAGTTTTATGGTAAGTGGATGCTCCCATCTACAGCGAGAGATGACCCATCATTCAAGAGACAACGTTATTGGAAAGGTGCGATTTGGCCTCCTTTGAACTTTTTAACCTATCTCAGTCTTAGAAAAGTTAGGCAATATAATGCATCTGCTGAGCTATCAGAGAAGTCTATGAGTTTATTTATAGAAGAGTGGTTTAGAAAGGGTTTCGTCAGTGAAAATTATTCTTCTATAACAGGTACAGGAGATGATGTCAGTTTATCATCAGATAGGTTTCACTCTTGGGGCACGTTGTTTGGCATTATGGGCTTTATAGAAAAAGGATATTTTCCTAGGCCCGAGACTGTTTTAATTGAATTAGAATAGATCTAAAGTATTTAATTTGGTGAATCTAATTGATAGGTTTCTTGTTACTGGTTACATTTATTAGATTTAGTCCTTGTTAGGAGAGATTATGAAAAAAATATTTATACTTTTTATTTTATTTATTGTTTGTTGCACCTCTGATATACCTCATAATATGGAGGGAGAGTTAGAGGAACGTTCAGGAAGATGGATGAAAGGCCAGGAATGGAGTTGGTTTTGGTATTCTTACCAGTTTAAGATTTATAGCGGACCTGCATTCTTGAACCATAAAAATGGTGAGAAAAAAGAAAAAGGTGATATTGTTAATGGTGCTAAATCTGGTACCTGGTCTGGATGGGATGAAAAAGGTAACTTGATATATAAAGGAAATTATTTAGAAGGTGAAGAAGATGGAATGTGGAAGGGCTATTTCTCCAATGGTAAGACGAAATACGAGGGTAGATATAAAAAAGGTAAGCAAATTGAAACATGGAAATACTATAATAAAAAAGGCAAGATGACTACGGAAGAAACATATTTCATTTGTGATGAGAAGTGTGAAGAGAGTCACTTTCCAAGGCCATGTAGAAGAGAGGGAAAGGTTAGAACTTCAAAAGATTTTTAATTAGATAGTTTTATTTAGCATTTTGGTGGTTTTTATGGAGTCTTGCTAACTTAACGTATTTCCTAGCCCATTGAATATTTTGTTCCATCACCTCTTTTGATAGAGTTTTCACTACTTTTCCTGGCACTCCAACGACTAGTTCATGATCTTTTACTAGCATATTTTCTTTTACTACAGCTCCCGCTCCAACGACCGCTCCTCTTCCTATAATAGCACCGTTCATAATGATGGCACCCATTCCGATTAATGCACCGTTTTTGATTGTGCAGCCGTGTATTATCGCATTGTGCCCAATGGTAACATCATCTTCGACAATAACGCCTTGATCATTTTCTAAGTGTATTACGCTATTATCTTGTATATTTGATCTTTCTCCAATTACAATCTGGTTTATATCTGCTCTAGCAACAGTGTTATACCATACTGAGCAATCCTTTTTGAGTATCACATCTCCAACTATGTGAGCCCCAGGTGCGATAAATGCTGTCTTATGTATCTGAGGGTCTTTTATTATGACATTATCTTTTAATTCTGTCTTATCCATATTTAATTCTAGGTCTTTTTATATATATCTCAAAAGATTAATCCGAATATAAAAAATTTCTAATGCTATATTGTTTTATCAAAAAAGGAGAATAATCATGAAAAAGGTATTGATTTTTTTATCGATCTTTTCATTGTTAGTAGCCAATGATAAATCAGATATTGAAAACCTAATTAATGAACACTGGGAGTCTTGGAATTCGAGCAAATACAAAGCATACATCTCTACAGTCCACTCTGCTGGAACGATGAACGGTGACTCAAATGGTTCTTTTTGGTATAAAATGGTACCAACAATAAAAGGATTAACTGATAATAGGAAGCCAGGGGACAAATCTGATTTTAATGCTAGATATATAGAGATAGATGTACTCGTTCCAGGCAAGGCTGCCGTAGCTTATTACTATTTAGTTGGCTCCTATACACTGAGAGGTGTGACGAAGAGTGACTACAGGACTAGGGTTAGCCAGGTGTTTGTGACAGAGGGGGGAAAGTGGAAAATAAAAAGCGGACATTTTTCACCACTTCACAGTGGTAGCGGAATCCCTGACTAATTTTATATTTTGATTTAAAAAGCCTCGCAACTTGCGGGGCTTTTTGTTTAGCTGTGATATTTACATTTTATACTTAATGTAATACTTTAGATAGCATTGATAAAACATAGTATAATTAATTCTTATAAAAAAATTAAGTTTGTTTGCTATTGACATATCCTTTATTAAATTAAGGTAAATATGTAAGGAGTAAGCTATGAGTCCACAGCTAGTTCTAACAGTAATTGGTGCAGTCCATACCCTAATGGGAATAGCGATATATATAGGTGCAGAGAATATCGTAACCGGGGGAGCGTTTAGCTCCGCTTTAATCAATCAAGAGTCAATAAAAGTAGGCGTCTATATGCATGAGGCTGTCGCTGCTTTTATGATTGCCTTTGGATTTGTAGCGTTACTGAATAGAGACATGGAAAATGAGCCCGCAAAGAAGCTTTTGTTTGCAATTGGTGTTGCTAATGTTGTCAATCTTGTTAGTGTGATCTTGCATGTTTTAAACCCTGAGGTAAATCCTCCAATTCCTGCAGTTATTATTATGTTGGCCTTAACAATTGCTGCATTTTACACGTCAAAAGTTTCTGATTAGTTCTTCAAAAACTTCATTTAAAAATATTTTTCGTTTTATTGTTTGACTGGTAGTAATGTACGTTGTTATATTTATTGAGATTAAGTCTCATTAAATATAACAAACTTAAAATAAATACAAAAAATTATCGACAATAACGGACTCTGATCCAATTATTATATAAGTCTAAACTCCAAGAATAGGTTCCAATTTTGGGTTAGGGTCCATTTGTCTTAAAATAAAATATATGGCTGAATTAATTATTGTTTTTAGAGAGGTATTAGAGGGTGCTCTAATAGTTGGTATTCTTTATACCTATTTAAATAAAACAAACCAGATCGATGCAATTGCGAGACTCTGGCAGGGCGTTTCTGCAGCAATTATCGCAAGTGTATTAGGCTCTGTTTTATTCCAAATGTTTGCCGATGGCTTTGATGGTAGGTCTGCGAAGCTTTTTGAGGGTGTAGTTATGATCCTTGCTGCAGCTATGTTGGGGACAATGATTGTTTGGATGGCAAGAAATAGAAACATAGCAGGTGACCTAGAAGACAAAGCTAAAGAGGCACTTTCTAGTGATAATGTTGGCTATGGTATTTTTGCTTTATCCTTCATCTCTGTATTTAGAGAAGGTATTGAAACAATACTGTTTTTATATAGTGTGATGATCAAGGAAGGTGGTTTAAATATTGCTCTGTCAATTATAGGTGCAGTATTAGGACTAGGTGTCGCTTTTATGATTTTTGTGCAAGGTAGAAAGGTACCGCTAAAAACCTTTTTTAATGTGACTTCTATAATGCTCATTTTTGTTGCTGCTGGTATGTTCACTTATGGAGTACATGAGCTTGAGTCGGCTAAGGTGATTCCGTATTATGGCGGAGAGGTAACTGAGAATAATAATACTTTTACTGCAGTTAGAATAAACGGTGATTCAAAAGTTTATAAAGTAACTGATGAAAATGAACGAAATAAGATTTTTACGAGTGCAAAGAAATGGGCATCTCGAATATGGGATGTCAACCCACCAAAAAATGAAGATGGAAGTTACCCTGTTTTTCATGATAAAGGTGCAATTGGTGGCTTAATGAAAGGTCTTTTTGGATATAATGGTGATCCGAGTTTGATTGAAGTCATTGCCTGGATTTTAGTCTCTAGTGGTCTTGGCTTTGCATGGAGGAAAACAGCGTCTTAATAAAAATTATAAACTTAAAGAATAGGNAATANTAATGAACCGTTTAACAATTTTAACATTTATTTTATCATCAAGTCTGTACTCTGGTGCTTTTATTGGTGTAGTAACAGATAATTCTAATGGAACGCCTGTAATCGATGCAAATATAATCTATACTGATGGTATTTCAAGAGGCGCAACAACAAATGAAAAAGGATTGTTTTCAATTCAAACCAATTCAGATAGCATAGAAATTTTGGTTAAGGCAATTGGTTACAAAGATTATACCCAGTTTGTTTTTTTAGATCAAGCAGATCCTGTGAATATCAAACTACAGAAAAAAACTATTAAACTTTCGCCAGTTGAAGTTTTAGCAGGTAGAAATAGTTTGATCGGGGTCACCAAGAACTTTTTTCGTTTAAATGGTTCATCATCNCTTATATCAAGAGCTGAGGTTATTGAATTTAATGATNCGGACATAAACAGAGTAATATCTCAAGTTCCTGGTGTTTACACNCANGANGAAGATGGATANGGTTTACGCCCTAACATAGGAATGAGAGGAAGTGGNCTTGAGCGAAGCGCAAAAATTAACATGATGGAAGATGGTATTTTAATTNCACCAGCTCCGTATTCATCTCCAGCTGCATATTATTCACCAACTNCAGGTAGAATGGAATCATTTGAGATTAGAAAAGGCTCATCNCAGGTTAAATATGGTCCTCACTCNACAGGAGGAGCTATAAATTATGTTTCTGCNTCCATACCCGATAACCTAAAATTTCAAGGTAATATTTCANGTGGTCAATTTGGAAATAAGTTTGGAAAGTTCAAAACTGGGGTCTCNAATAAGAATTATGGTATTATGTTTCAAACTGTATTAGATGGCTCAGNTGGATTTAAAACTATTAAAGGCGGTGGAAANACTGGCTTTACCAAAAATGATTACTTATTTAAAGCAAGAGTTAATTCNACTAATGAATTAGCTGCAGCAGAGCTAAAAGTCAGTCAAACAAATGANATAAGTAATGAAACTTATCTTGGATTAACANGGGAAGATTTTGANGTTGACCCATATAGTAGATACAGAGNNTCTCACAAAGATAAAATGACAGCAAATCACGCACANNTATCNCTANCNGGNGCAATTAAACTNTTTACNAATTCAGATCTTACTACCACTTTATATCAGAATAAATTTCATAGGAATTGGTATAAATTGAATAAAATAGCTGGTCAAAGTATAAGTTCTATTTTAGCAGAAGGTAACAATGGTGAAAATTATAATTTACTATCCNCATTGAATTCTGAAGATGATATTTATGATATTAAAGCGAATAATAGGGANTATCTNTCAACAGGNATACAATCTATAATAAGNTCAGATTTCGATATATTAGGCACCAGCAATGATTTTATGTTAGGATTTAGAATGCATTATGATGAAATGGACAGATTTCAGTGGGTTGATTTATACGAAATGGATAATAANAATCTTTTTATTACTACCGCTGGTACTCAAGGTGAAGGCAGTAAAAANAATAGGTTATATACTGCAAATGCTAAATCAATTTTTATTGAAAATGAGGTAAAAATTAGTAAAATGATTTTANCTGCCGGAGGACGATTTGAATCTATTAATCTCGAAAGAAAAGATTGGGGTGAAGATATAAATAGAGACTCTACAGCTGGCTCAATTAAACAAGCTGAATTAGATNTATTTGTTCCTGGAGCAGGATTTTCTTATTTGATTAAGGATGGTTTAAATGTTTTTGGTGGAGTTCATNCAGGTTTNTCTCCTCCAGGTCCTGGCATTGATGATGATGATGATATATTACCAGAGAAAAGTGTCAATTATGAAATTGGCACTCGATATAATCAAGGTCTTAATTCAGTNGAGATTTTGCTTTTTTATAATGATTATGAGAATCTTTTAGGAGAAGACACTGAATCTACCGGTTCAGGTACATATGCTCAGTTTAATGGCGGTGAAGTACAGATAAAAGGAATAGAGCTGTCTTTAGAAAAAGTATTTCGTTCAAATAAACTTNTATTCCCAGTTTCTTTTAGTTATACGTATACTGATGCAAAATTTTTAAACTCATTTGATAGTGATTTTGATCCTTGGGGTAATGTGACCAAAAATGATGAATTGCCATACATNCCTAGAAACATGTATCANTTAAGNTCTGGTGTAGAGTTCAACAAATTTAAATTTATATCTAGGTATAAGTATGTTTCGAGAACAAGAACTACAGCAGGGCAAGGCGACTATGATAGATTATACAGCACAGATAACATAAATGTTATGGATTTATCATTAAAATATTCGATTAATTCTAACTTTATGGTTGAATCAAAAATATTAAATCTTTTCAATGATCAGTCTATTGTTGCTTCTAGACCTGCGGGAGTGAGGCCTAATATGCCAAGAACAATTAGTGTGGGATTTTTATTTGATTTCTAGTGGTGTTTTCGAATTAGTCAATTACAATAATATAAACTTTTCTCTTCATTGTAAACAGTGAGTGTTTAAATAGGTCTACTTTATGCACTAATAAAATGGTTTCATCACAACCATTATTAAAATTATGAAAAGAAGAAAAAATGGTACCTCATTTATAATTCGAAAATATCTTGAAGAATGACTTTGTTTATTTTTTCTGAAATTGTTCAAATGAATACCCAGAATTATATGGTATGCTGTCATGACTATCACTACTCCAATTTTGACAATAAGCCATGTGTCAAAGCCCAAAACATGCCCTAGGTAAATTCCACTAAACCACACAAGTACTGCAGCAGGATTCATTATGTAAAAATATAAGCGTTTTTCCATAACTTTAAAGATTGTTACAGTTTTATTTTCATTTTCATTTTCTTTATGATAAACAAACAGTCTTGGTAAATATAGTAGTCCAGCCATCCATGCTACTACGAAAGATATATGTAATATTTTTACCCAGTTATAGATACTATAAAATTCTAGTCCCATGATGCTAAAGGAGGCATTGACATTAAAATAGCTTCAGTATTTCCCCCAGTTTCTAAACCAAATTTGGTTCCTCTATCATAAAGTAGATTGAACTCCACATAGCGACCTCTCTTTTTTAACTGCATATGCTTTTCCTGATCTGTCCACTCTTTTTCTGCGTATTTATTGAACATATACTGGATATAACTAAGGAAGAAGTTTCCTACTTCTTTTACATATTCTAGATCATTATTAATATCGCCGCTATCTAAATAGTCAAAGAAAATACCCCCTGCTCCACGAGCTTCATTTCTGTGTTTTAAGAAAAAATACTCATCACACCATTTTTTATGTTCGTCGTAATATGTTTTACTATGCTTCGAGCAGGCTTTTTTCAAAATGGAGTGGAAGTGCTCTGTCTCTTTTTTAAATGGGATAGCTGGAGTTATATCTATACCGCCTCCGAACCATGTTTTAGAGGTTTTTAGAAAGCGAGAATTAAAATGCATAGATGGTATAAGGGGGGAGGTCGGGTGGATCACAACACTGATCCCAGTTGCCCAGTATTGAGGATCCTTTTTTGCTCCCGGAATTCTTTGTCTCATTTCTTCTGAAAACTGACCAGATACCGTGGATATATTGACACCACCTTTTTCTACAATTTTTCCTCTAATGCTGCCCATAGTGCCACCCCCAGATCCAGAGTGTTCCCAATCCTTAAAGTCAAACTTATTTCCATCTATTTTTTCCAGAGCATCGACCAGGTTGTTCCTTAATGAAAAGAACCACTCCTTTGCCATTCGTTGGTTGTCATTCATTAAATGTCACCACCCTTTTATATTATTATTAATGATTGATTGGATCATTTTTATATGGTCATCATCATCATTTAAACAGGGTATATACTCAAATTTTTCCCCGCCGTGCTCTAAAAATAATTCTCTGTATTGTATGTTGATCTCTTCCAAGGTTTCTAGACAGTCAACGCTAAAGCCTGGAGAAATAATCTGGAGATGATTAACCCCATCATCCGCAGCTTTTGGTATCATATCGTCTAAGTATGGTTGAAGCCATTTTTCATACCCAAAACGTGATTGGAAGGCCATGTCATAAAATTCACTGTCTAGGGATAGTTTTTCTGCGACCAAACGTGTTGTTTTATGACAGAAGCAGTAATAAGGGTCACCCTCATGAAGATAGCGTTCAGGCATCCCATGATAACTAAAAATAAGTTTATCAGGCTTACCGTTTTTTGAAAAACTTTTTTCTATCGATACTGATAGTGAGTTAATATAATTCTCATCGTCGTGGTATCCAGAAATAAATCTGATATTAGGCACCCAGCTTTGGTCTTTTATGTGGGCGTTAATTGCGTCAAAGGTGCTAGTTGTAGTAGGTGATCCAGCCTGTGGGTATAATGGCAAAACCAAGATTCTAGAAATTGTTTTTTCTTTAAATATCTTTAGAGCATTCTTTATAGATGGGTTACCATATCTCATCCCTAATTCTATTGTAACGTTTGGATTTTGCTTTTGCAAAACGCTAGTTAGCTCTTTTACTATTGAACGAGACATTGACAGCAAGGGCGACCCCTCATTTGTCCAAATAGCTTTATAGAGTTTTGCTGACTTTTTAGGTCGGACATTAAGAATAATTAGTTTTAGGAGAGGTACCCAAAAAATCCTCGGTAGGTCAACAACTCGCTTATCCATTAGGAATTCATTTAAATATTTTTTCAAATCCTTTGCTGTGGGGCTATCGGGAGTACCCAGGTTTGTTATTAGTACACCTATTTGTTTGTTTTTGTTTTTGAATTCGTTTTGCATAGATGTGGTGACTAAATTATTGCTGGATTAACGAAAACCTGACCGGACCTTTTCGATGAAATATCTAACATTATCTTCTCGTGCTTTAGGGAGAACCCCGTGACTAAGGCTGCATACCCAGCCAGATCTCTCAGAATCACTCAGGTTACGAAAGATCTTAATGAAATTATCAACTTCAAATTGAAACTCTTTTTCTGGCAATAATAAGTTTTTAGGATCAAAGTTACCCTGTAAGAATCCACTTTCTAATTTTGGGAGTATTGTTTCAAGGCCTTTGTTTTCTCCATAGACCATACCAGCTAATTGGTATTTAAGATTGCTTTTTGGATTATTTAGTATTGGGTTTTCTTTACAAAAGTATGCCACTTGGTTTGGGAAGGCAGAAAATATAGACTGCTTGATCTCTTCAATATATTTACCAATAAAGTAATTTGATTGTAACTGCGATGCATTTGTGTCAAACATATAGACTATCTCAGCACTGCTTTTAAGTTGCATCTCAATAATCTGGTATAGAGCTGGAATCAGTGTATCGTAAAGTAATTTCTCATAAAATTCATTTTTATGCAAATCATCAATATTAGTTTCATTTTTTATACCTGTCCCGTAGGATAAGAGTGTCCATGGTCCTCCAACAAAACCAACTAAGCTTTTACTTTCAGAAAGTGCATCTCTGGTAATAGAAAGAGCCTTAGACTGGAAGTTCATATCATCAACGATTTTATCAGACGAATCTAGGTTTTTCAAAGAATCAGGAGTTAATAGATTTTCGAAGGTTGGCCCTGGTTTATAATCCAACCTGAGACCTAGTGATTCAAGCGGGAACAGAATGTCGCTGAATAAAATAGCAACATCATAGTCAAAATCGTTTATCGGTCCCATGGCAACCTCCGCAGCAAGCTCGGGTTCTTTGCATAGCTCTACAAAAGAATGCTTTTTCCTAAGTCCCTGGTAGTGCGAGTGGTATCTACCCGCTTGTCTCATAAACCAGATTGGTGGAACCTTTTGAGGCACCTTGTTAATTGCATTACTAAATCTTTTATTTTTAATCATGTTTAGTCTTGTAGGTTATTAAACCAGCTTTCATAGGATAAATAACAATCAAGTTTTTCCTCATTGGTTATAATCTTTTTAAGTTTTTTGAATGTGTTTCCCATTCCGCATGCATGTTGCTTATCAATGATCTCTGGGTATTGTTCTAATGCTGTTTTAAAAGCCAAGGAGCTCATCCAGAAAAATTCCTTTCTGTTCGCCATGTCATCAGGGAATTTAGGATTGTTTAGCTCATATACATCAATTGTCTTCACTTTGGGAATATCATCATTTTTGAAGGTAAGCTTAGTTATTGGGAAATTTTCACCAATGAAAGTCTGAATGGATTTTATTTCTGTTTCACCCATACTGTCTGAGGTCCCATGAATCCAATATCCTAAATTATTTGCAGCTCGCCATGATTTCAAACCACTTGTCCAGAGAATGCAGCTTGCATCAAATATCGGTCTATTTTCTAGAACATTTTTTCGTGTAATGTAAATCAGAGTGCTTTTCAATTTATTTAGGCTCTGATTTTTATTAACATCTGAACGTTCAAAAATATTTTGTTCTTCTTTGTTTTTTGGAAACACTTCATTCTTTTTCACTTTGGTATTTATGGTTTGTTCTGATGTGCTTCTCACAATACTAAAATTCTTAAGTTTTTTATTAGATTCTGTAATACCAAACAGGGAATGAATCATCTTTTCATTCTTGTTCCAAACCGATACTCCAATTTTTTGGCTACAGCCGCCGCCATAGTCTGACATGATTAATTTCTCTTCAGTTACATTATCATAGATTGGTTTGTTATTAATATTTTTAACGAGTTCAATGGTCTTTTTATTATTGTTTGCGACTTCAATTCCTATAGCACCTTGACCTGGCGCAGAAGGGAAAGATGAAAGAGGGAGGACCATCCAGTGGCTCTCTTTCAAGCATTTAAAAATAATTTCTTTCAGCGATTGAGCCTCCTGCATATCGGTATTGATGACTCGGTCTAGTGCTGCTTTTGCGATAACAATTCCATCTGTATTTTGATCATTGATGAATTTTTTTAACCTGGTATCAATATTACCACGCAGATCCAGAAAATTGATCTTGTTGAATTTAATAGGCACCAGTTCTATTAGGTTTTGTTCTAGTGAATACCTCCTTCTTGGGGAGGATGTCATGATCTGGATGCGTTCTTTTGATTCTAAAGTTTTCAACTTGTTTTTTAAAAGTAGAACATCCCTTAAGTCAGCTCGCTCAAGGGTACCATAAATTTTTGATTTCCCATTATCAGCGATAGGGTAGTCTTTCCAAGAGTGGATGGCCATGTCAAATTCTGAACTAATTATACGCTGGGATATATCACTAGTGAAAACGCCAACAGTAGAGCCTGAAGATATATCGAGCCTCTGATCTAGATCCCCAGTGGTTTTTATCCAGTGGTATTCTATTTGGTAATTCGGATACTTATCTGAAATTCTCTCTCCAACAAGTTTCGCTTGGATCTTAGCTAAAACGCTAGACCTTGATGCAATCTTAATGCAATTGTCCAATTGGTTCCTCTGTATCTAAATAAATTTAAATTACTTATTTGATTGATTAGATTATTAAGTCTTAATTTCGACCCGTCAGTCTAAAAACAAAATTACGTTCAATAGGGTGAAAAAATTAAACTATAAAATATTTTTTAGTGATTTAGTCAAAGCATTTCGTGGTGATGGGTTTTTCAGAAGATTTACTCCAATAGTTAGGGAGAGGATTTCTTTTCCCTTTACTAAGGTGGACTATGGCAGAAACAAGAGTGATAACGAATCTGGAGGCAGCCAGCTAAAAATATGGTGTACAAATGACTACCTAAACATGAGCCACGATGATGATGTGATTGATGAAATGGTATCAGTAATACGCAGGGTTGGTACAGGCTCTGGAGGCACAAGAAATATCTCCGGTACAACCCCTTATCATCAAAGATTAGAAAAGACGCTAGCTGAGCTACACAATAAAGAGGGTGCGCTTATCTTTAATTCTGCTTATTTAGCCAATCAAACAAGTATCTGGACGGTTTGCAAAGCACTGAATGATATTTGTGTTTTTTCAGATAGCCTAAACCACGCATCACTTATTCAGGGAATAAAGAACTCAAATAGTGAATGTAAAATATTTAAACACAATAACCTGGAAGACTTAGAAAAATTATTGAAAGAAACAGATATCAACAGGCCTAAGCTAATAGTGTTTGAGTCCTTGTATTCGATGGATGGTACTATTGTAGAGGTCGACAAGTACGTAGCCTTAGCAAAAAAATATAATGCGCTTACATACCTAGATGAGGTGCACGCTGTTGGATTATATGGTGATAAAGGCAGGGGCATTGCTGCAAAATTAGGAGTAGCAGACCAGGTTGATATCATTAACGGGACGTTGGCTAAATCTTTTGGACAGATTGGAGGCTACATAGTAGCTGATAGTTACCTGCTTGAATATATCCGGAGTTTTGCACCTGGGTTTATTTTTACGACATCAATTATGCCTTCGGTAGCTGCGGCAGCCGCTAAGAGTATTGAACTTGTAAAAGAAGCAGATCATAAAAGATCACATGTTATGAAACACGCTAAATATCTGAGAGATAAACTAACAAGCTATGGTATACCATTCATCGATAGTGAAAGTCACATTGTTCCTGTGATGGCTTTTGATTCTGAATTAGCAAAATCATACTCTAAAAAGCTTAATGAAGAATATGGTATTTATGTACAACCAATATTTTACCCGACTGTTTCTAAAAAATCTGCAAGGTTAAGGATAACTATTACACCTAAACATAATAAACAAGATATTGATGAACTTGTAAATGCCTTAGCTATGGTAACTGGTAAGATGCTTCCAAAAAATAATACTACAGAATCTAACGTAAAATTTTCTAGTGCTAGCATATAGTAGTGTAGGTTCTTCCTTGGAAATGTAATTTATGGAAAAAAAGAAGCATTTTATTGAATCATATCCATTAACTAGAATGCGTCGAAATAGATCTAAGGCGTTTTCAAGAAGACTAATTAAAGAAAATAGTTTATCGGTAGACGATTTAATTTTACCATTATTTATTACTTCAGGAAAAAACATCGAAGAAGAGATTAATTCTATGCCTGGTGTTTTTCGTTTATCACCTGATCGATTATTAAAATTATTAGAAGCTGTTGTTTCATTGGATATCCCAGCTATCGCACTCTTTCCATATATTGATAAAGAGTTAAAAGATAGCAGTGGAACGTATGCACTAGATGATGATAATTTAGTTTGTCAAACGGTTAGACTGATTAAAAAAGAATTTCCGGAATTAGGCGTAATCTGTGATGTTGCTTTAGATCCATATACTGATCATGGACATGATGGTATCATTATAAATAATGACGTAGACAATGATAAAACAGTAGAGATTTTAACTAAGCAAGCTTTAAATCAGGCCACTGCTGGATGCGATATAGTAGCACCATCAGATATGATGGATGGTAGAGTCGCAGCAATCAGAAAGTGCTTAGATAAAAATCAATATATAAATACTCAGATAATGTCTTATGCTGCAAAATATGCTTCTAGTTTTTATGGTCCTTTTCGTGATGCTGTAGGGTCTAATTTAAAACATAATAATATTGATAAATCTAGTTATCAGATGGGCCCTGAAAATAGTGATGAGGCGATTAGGGAAGTCTCTCTAGATATTTCTGAAGGTGCAGACATGGTAATTATTAAACCAGGAATGCCTTATCTAGATATTATTTCTCGCGTTAAAAAAGAGTGTAATATTCCAGTTTTTGCTTACCAGGTTTCAGGAGAATACTCAATGATTGCGTTAGCTTCTAAAAATGGATATTTTGATTTAGAAGGAGCAATGATGGAGTCGCTGATTTCTTTTAAACGCTCAGGAGCAGATGGTATTTTTTCATATTTCTCGATTGAAGCTGCAAAGATTCTAAAATCAAATAAATAATAAATATATTTTATTAACATTTGTAATAAAATATTTATGTATTAATTTTGTAAATGAGATTCAATCTCATTAATAATAGTTAAAACTATAATATATGTTACAATTATATAAACAGAATCCAATATCAATTTCAATGGCTAACAGCCAAAAAATGGTAAATGTAGAATTTTGTAATGTGAAGATGAAACTGAAATTTTGTCAGTTTAAACTATTTCATAATTATTTAACGAATAAAAGTGGCAAGTTATGCTCTGATACAACACATGTAGATCTATTGTTAGTTCGGGATAATTTGAATGTGACTATCACATTAGATCATTTTTTGCAGCTTTGTCATGGAGTTGAGACTGTAATGTCAGATAAGTTTGGATATAAGTCTAATAAGTATCAAACTTGAATTTCAACAAATTAAAACATAAATCTTTCAAATGAAAAAAAATCAAATCGGTCTTTGTATTCTTTTCTCATTAGTTGTTTCATGTTCTGAAACAAGTCATAATTCTGAAAAAGCTATCTTTACTCAAAAAGTAGATGCATTAAGTTTTCTTAGTAATTATCATCATCAGCTTCATATTATGATAGGTGAAGAAGAAGGTGATGGGAATATAGCATATAAAGAGTTTTCTGATGCGATAAGTAATGCGACTAACCCTGAGCTTTACCCTGTCTTAAATTCATTTCAAAAGATTAAAAAATTCAAAACAGCATCTGATCCTGTAATGCATTTAGATTATTTGATTGATTATTATCAATCAGGGTTATCGTTGCAGGTTGAAGCAGTTTTGAGGGGTTATGGCTATTTTGAAAACTTTCCGATTGATTCCGCTTTATCTATCTATGAAAGACTTCAGATAGATTCATAAAAAAAAATAACAAACTCATATAAAATCTACACTCCATTAATGTAATTTTGCTTAATGAATATTTTAAGCATAAGGAAGATATTAATATTTATTAGCTTAATTGCAATATGGTCTTGTGATGAAGATAAAGGCGATACGACTCCTCCAGAATTATCTATAACCTCTCCCCAAACAGGTAGTATTGTAAATCAAATTGTTTCAATTAATTGCGAAGCGAGCGATAATGATAAAGTCGAATTTGTGAAATTTTTTGTCAATGATAGTCTTGATAGTTTTATCGTTTCTGCAGAACCGTATATATTTGAGTGGAATACAAATAATCTTCAAAATGAAACGTATTCAATAAAGGCAATAGCTGAGGATGCTAGTGGGAACTCTTCTGAGAGTAATACTATTAATTTAATTGTGGATAATTCACTATCTATACCAAATAGTGTAAATATTGAGAACATCAGCTATAGTCTTAATTTGATGACTATACGGTTTAGGCAATCCAATGAAGATGATTTTAAAAATTATAAATTATTTGTGTCTAGTAGTTCGGATAGTAATGATATCTTTGAAATTGGCGAGATCACTGATAAATCAGATACTGTTTTTACTACTTCTGATTTTGATCCGACTCAACGAAAATGGTATTTTGTGATGGTAACAGATATTTATGGGTACTCGATTTTAGGTTCTGGATATAGTGTTTTAGATAGTAATCCTACCGAACCATTTTTTCAGTCACCTAATTATAATAATGGTATTATTAGATTTGCTTGGTCTGCCAGTCCTGACAATGATTTTTTAAGGTATTATTTATATTCATCAAATTCAGAAGATATGGAGGGGAAAACTGTTCTATCTACAAACACGGTTAGGAATGATACAACGCATACAATGATTTTAAATCTCACAGAATCCATAAAGTATTATCAGGTTATTGTAGAAGACCAGTGGGGCTTTTTTAGTGAGAGTAACATTACTCAACCAAATCTACCATTTACTATGATTAAGAATTATGGTGGTATACAGGATGAGAGAGGTTATGCAATTGAGGAAACGAATGATGGCGGATATATTCTTATAGGTTCAACAACATCTTATGGCGCAGGTGGATCTGATGTGTGGATTCTGAAAATTGATGCTGCTGGGATATTTGAGTGGTCTCGAACTATTGGTGGTATAGAGGATGATGTTGGTCGAGCTATTATGCAAACATCAGATGGTGGGTATATTGCAACCGGGTACACGAAATCCTTTAGTGATGATGGTAATATGGATCTTTGGCTTATTAAAACGGATGTGAGCGGCCAAATTTGCATATATAGTGAGGATGGTAATTGCTCAGATGGCACTTCAATGTGGGTTAAAACTTTTGGTACAAGTGGGAATGACTATGGAAATAGTGTAATTGAATCAATAGAAAATGATAGTACTTATTTTATTGTCGTAGGAAAAAGTGGTAGGATACCTTCAGTATATATGATTAAAACAGATGACAAAGGTCAAAAAAAATGGGAGAATCTTTATGGCGCTGGTCCTGGAGGAAAGGCTCAATATATCATAGAATCCATAGGGCAGTCACCTAGGTATATCGTTGTTGGACAAGATAATCACACAGGGACACCAGATAGTGACCTCGTTGTTGCTGGAATTAATACTAATGGAGAGACACCATGGTTTCGGTCTATCCAATATGGTAATGGGTTAAATGAAATTGGGAATTTTATTTCTAGACTTTCTAGTGGTGGGTACATTGTTGCTGGTGCAAAACAAAATGGAAACTGGGACGATATATTGGTCATGAAAGCAAATAATGATGGAACTCAGGCAGATAGTTGGATTTTTGGAGGGAGCGATAATGAGTCCGGTACTTATGTACAAGAATCTGAAGACGGATTTATAATTTCTGGTTTTACAGAGTCTTTTGGGCAAGGATTTTATGACATTTGGATAATTAAAACTGATGATAATGGTAATGAGATTTATACTCAGACTTTTGGAGGGAGTATGGATGATAGAGCACTTGGGGGAGACAAGGGTAGTAATGGAGAGCCACTCATTATAGGCTATACAAGTTCCCTTGGTAATGGAGGTGAAGATATATTATTCATTAAGATTGACCCTAATTATCAACCATAATGAGTGTTAAATATTTTTTTATTTTATTATTAATCAATTTCTTAATTAATGGTTGTTTTAACCCTTTTAAAAAACAACCAAATCCTGAACCAGCTTTTGAACCTGTCATTATAATGGCTCCAACTTCATCAATAAAATGGGATAAAATACAATCTATATATTCAAATAAAACACAAATCAATGATCTGCTTGGGGTTCCAGACTTTATTGATAAGCATCAAGCCGGTGAGGATTGGTATTATAGCTATGATAGAAGCGTAGATTATGCTGTTATTAGTTTTCCAGTTTCTGGATACCTTGTAGACCATGTTCAACATATACGCTACCCAGAGTGGAAATAAATTTTTAGATTCTAATTAGTAATTGTATTAACATTGTTAGATATAACAGAGAAAAAGATATGTTTTTATTAAAAAAAATTATTGTGATCGGATTTTTTGGTTCGTTATTAATAGCACAACCTAAAGAGTTGTCTAGTGGTTTTTATCAAGATATCTCGAAAAAAGATTCAATTGAGGTTGATGTCGATTCAGAAAAAATTGAGATTCTTTTATCGAGTGGTTCCAAGCTAAGGTTCTCTCTTGAAAATGAAAAATATATTATGAGAAATTTATCTGGTGATGGTTTTACTGCGATAAAAATATTAGGCAATGAACAATTCCAAATATACTATGACCACCAAAACCCATCCTCTGGATCAATTATTAGTAATTATAAACTATATAAGCGACCTGGTATATTAAATAAAATTATTGCCTTTTTGGTTACAAGCGCTCTTTTTATATCTATCTTCCAGTTTTATTTAAAACTAAATAAGGTATGGAAAAGAAGAGGGATTGCAGAGGTAGCCAATAGTATTTCTATTGTTGCCGCTTTGTTGGGCTTTGCAGTTGGATTTCCTTTTTTATTAAATAGTCTTTTTATTAGCGGAGATTATCCCGCGGCTGGTAAATCAGTTCTAGGACTTGGGATGGCGGTTATGATGACTTTAATCAGTATGGGATATTTTGTTGATGAAAACCGTGGTAAAGGATTTTTTAGATTGTTGCTTGATGCACTAGGGGCTGAGAAAAGTGAGTCAACAGATTTACTAAGCGCTATGATCAGACCTCATGGTGCTAATAAGATTATCGAGATTTTAACACAATTGGCCGCAATTGATGATGATATTGCACAAGAAGAAGTAGATTTAATTAATGAGTTTGCTGAAAGATGGAGAATTAATATACCAGAAATAAAAGTAGGTAAGCCTGAACAAGTAACAAATTTAGTTGAGCTGAAAGCTTTGGTGCAGTCTTATTTAGACGAAAAACCAGATGTAGAGGTTGCACAAAATCTAGTTGATTTAATTAATATGATGGCTGAGGCTGATGATGAAGTGACAGATGAAGAAGCCATGGCAGTTGGTGAATTTACAGGCATGATAGCTCACTATGTTAGCCAAGAAGAAGGTGGCTCAATCGATGCGTTTGAAGTTGTTATTGTACCGCAAAATGAAAAGCAGTCGGGTGCGGTAAAAGAACTTATACCAAATATTGATTCAGTAAAAAAGCAGGGTGGTGAAATCTTTATAGTAGGCACGTTTTACTCAGAAGAATACGCAAATGCCGTTTGCGGTAAATATATATCATTAGGTCTTTTTACCAATTCAATTAAAGTAAAGGTTTAGATTCGAATTTTTCTTAATTATTAGTGTTTAATAATTCAGGTATGCTATTTTTCAAATAGCTAATTGCTTCTTTATTTTTAAGAATTTTTGCTTTTCCTCGTTTTCTTTCATTTTCCACCGCAAGGAAAATAAGTTTGGTATTTTTATCATTTATAAAATATTGTAGTAGCCTATCACCAGACAGTGTAGTCGTGCCAAATATTTCCTCTAGATCTAGATTGATATTTCCAACTCCATTATATGATCTATAAATTATTTCAGAACAAGTCTGCTTTTCTCCGCTAGTAAGATCAAAGTCAAAATCGTATTCCATACCTAAAAACGAATATAGATTATTAATAATAGTT
>NHJO01000012.1 GCA_002169695.1 bacterium TMED217 | reverse complement strand
GAAGGTTGTAGGTGCTGGATTAAAAAACAAATTTTTTAAAGATCTTATTTCTGAGTCTGAAAAAATTTATTTTGGGGGACCTGTAATGTTACATGAGGCTTGTGTGTTAAGTGAAAATGATAATTCAAACATTTTATTTGATATATCAGAAAAAATTAAGCTTTCCAACGATCTTGATTTAATACAAAAAATTTTATTTGATGATAAAACCCCTAAAAATACAAAATTAATTTTTGGTCACGCAGCGTGGGATAAAGACCAATTGAACAATGAAATTAAAAGGGGTGATTGGTTGGTTAGTCATAGTATAGAGCAAATTTTTACTATGCATCCTAAATTAATTTGGGGAAGTCTTATGAAAAATTTTGGTTTAGATAAATTGAATATAACCGGTATTGGCGGTGTCTCTTGATATCGGGTTTAAAGAGAGTGATGCGAGATGTGAAAAAACGCAAGGTGACTAAAGGCACAAACGGAATGCAACTTATTGTAAATGGTTGGGGTCTAATAAAACAGGGGTTGGCTCTTATAAAGAGCGATGTTCGCCACCATCACAAAAAATAGTCGAACAGTTCACAAAATTTGCTTTATCTGATAACAATAAGCTCACTAACCCTGCTACGTCTTCTGGGGTGGTCGTTCTTCCCATAGGGTTTCTTTCTGCTGTTTTTTCTACCCAATCTTCCCAATCATCGGAAATCTTTGTTAGGGCTCGTGTTGGCGTAATGCCTGCCTGTACAGTGTTAGCAGTAATGCCTTGAGAACCAAGCTCCCATCCTATTTGTCTAATAACAGCCTCCAAGGAGGCTTTTGCTACACCCACAGGGCCATACCCCTCCATTGCTTTATAGCTGCCCTCGCTTGTTAAGCCAAGAATCCTAGACCCTTTGGATAAAAGATTGTGCTCTAATAAAATTTGGGTCCAATAAATAAGGCAGTGTGCCATAACATGTTGGGTCATGTCCATTTGTCTTTGTTTGACTGGGTCTGGTTTGAAAAAATTAGTTGTACTGCCAAAAGCAATTGAATGCATTAGCAGCTTAACTGGTTGGTTGTTGGTCAGGCTAACAATTTCTTCTATATGTTTAGACATTACATCTTTGTCTGCTGCATTTTCATTCCAAAAACATACCGCTCCATCATTAATTTTTGCAATTTTTTTCTTAAGGTTTTCTGCTTCTTTCTTAATGGGTCCTCGATCCAAATGAAATCCTATGATGCCGTAGCCCTCTTTAGCTAGCGCTAAAGCGGTTGCAGCGCCGTGCCCCGTAGAACACCCTAAAATGATTGCCCATTGTTTACTCATAGAAATTCAATTTAATAAATACTCATCCAATTAAGTATTATATTCTCACAATGAAGTTAAATTGTGGATTTGTAGGATTACCAAATGTAGGGAAATCAACCCTATTTAATGCTCTCAGCAAAAACAACATCGCTGCAGAAAATTATCCTTTCTGCACAATAGAGCCTAATACTGGCATTGTCGAGGTTCCCGATGAAAGGCTGGATATGTTATCAAAAATTTTTAATCCAGAAAAAACTATTTATAATACAATAGAATTTATTGATATAGCGGGCTTGGTAAAAAATGCACATCAAGGCGAAGGGCTTGGCAATAAATTTTTATCACAAATCCGATCTGTAAAGGTTGTTATACAGGTTGTTCGATTTTTTTCTGATAAAAACATAACGCATGTTGAAAATCGTATCGACCCAATTGATGATATGGAAATTATTAACACCGAACTAATATTAGCTGATATGAAAACAGTTGAAAGGTCTTTAGAAAAAAATGAAAAACTTATTAAGGCAAACAAGCCCGAAGGAAGGCTAGCAAAAGAAGTGTTGTCTAATCTACTCAATCACATCAATGAAGGGTCCCCAGCGCGCTCTTTTGTTCGCAACTCAAAAGAAGATCCAATAATAAAAAATTTATTTTTGTTAACTGATAAGCCGATGATTTATGTAGCAAACATTGATGAAACCTCAATTGATGGGACTCAAATATCTGAAGGTAAAAGAGTTGCTGAAAAAAATAGTTCTTCTTTTGTTATTATTAATGGAAAGCTAGAAGCAGAAATGGTTGATTTTGACGAAGAAGAGAAAAAAATAATTTTAGAAGATTATAACCTAAAAGAGACGGGCCTAAATACTCTTATCAAAGAATCTTATAATACTCTTGGTCTCCAAACTTTTTTTACATGTGGAGAAAAAGAGGTTCGTGGCTGGACAATAAAAAGGGGTGATTTTGCGTTAGATGCTGCTGAAGAAATTCATACAGACTTTGCAACCAAGTTTATTAAAGCAGAAATATACGGCTTTGATGACGCAATAAAGCACCGCGAAGATATCAAGGAATTAAAAACATTGGGGTTAGTGAAAAATGTTGGTAGAGACTATATTATGCAAGAAGGTGATATTGCATACTTTATTAAGGGACAATAATGCAAAATAAAATTAAAATTGGTCTTATAGGCTCAGGGCACCTGGGCAAACACCACATTAAACATTTATCAAAACATGTTGATATTAATTTTGTCGGATTTTTTGATAAAAATAAAGAGCTTGCTAAACAAGTTTCCAATGAATTTTCTGTAAAATCTTTTGAAAATTTTCATGAATTAGTAGATGGTGTTGATGCTGTTCACATTGTCACACCAACAAACACACATCATGAAATAGCAAAAGAGTGTTTAAATAAAAAGAAGGATGTTTTTATTGAGAAGCCTATTACAAAAAATGCTAACGAGGCTTGCGAAATTATCGACATAGCAGAAAAAAACAATTGTATTATACAGGTTGGTCATATTGAAAGATTTAATCCTACCATTAATCGCCTTAAAACTGTTTTTGCTCGGCCGCATTATATTGAAATAGAAAGGTTGGCTCCTTTTCAATTAAGGGGAACTGAAGTCCCTGTTGTCTTAGATTTAATGGTGCATGATATTGATTTAATTTTATCTATTGTCGATTCAAACATTGTTGATGTACGCGCCAGCGGCTCTAGTATGATGAGTGACACCGTAGATCTTGCTCATGCACATATTAAATTTGAAAACGGTGTTGTTGCAAATCTAAAATCCAGTCGAATTGCTCAAAACTATGTTAGAAAAATTCGTACATATGAAAAAAATCTCTATACTATTACAGATCTAATGATACCACAAATTGAAGTCTATGGGCTAGAAAAAAATAGTGTTTTTTCTGATGAATGCATTGAACAGTCTGTTGAAACTGCAGCGGGAACAAAAAACTTATTTTATGAAAAAATTATACCCCAAAAAGAGGATGCTCTTTTAAACGAGATAGAAAATTTTATTATTTCTGTGAAAGAAAGGAAAAAACCTATCGTCGATGGGAAACAGGGCTTAAAAGCTTTAGAAATTGCGCTTCAGATTGAACAAAAAATTATTAAAAATGATTAAGAAAAAAATAGTGTTGATTGCTGGTGAAGATTCTGGAGACTTGCACGGTTCTCACCTAATGCGTGAAATAAAAAGCTCTGATTCGAGCTTTGAGTTTCATGGTATTGGTGGCGATCAAATGATTCGCGAGGGACTAAAACCAATCGAACACATTAAAAACCTCAATGTGATTGGAATTGTAGAGGTTTTAAAACATTATCCAAGAATTAAAAAAATTTTTAATGCCACTCTTGCGTTTATTAAAAAAACAATGCCAGAAAAAGTGGTTTTAATTGACTACCCCGGCTTTAATTTAAGGTTGGCAAAAAAAATTTCTAAAATGGGCGTTGAGGTTTCATATTTTATATTACCACAAGTTTGGGCGTGGAAAAGTTCGCGAGCAAAAACTCTGGAGAAAAATACTGATAAGCGCATTAGCATTATTCCTATAGAAAAAAATTGGTTTAAAGCGCGTGGTATTGATATTAAATATGTGGGAAATCCCTTGATAAATTTAAAAAATATTAGCGGTAAAAGAGACGATCTTTGTCAAAAGCACGGAATTTCTTATGATAAAAAAATTGTTGTTCTTATGCCTGGAAGTAGAAAGTCTGAAATTGAAAAACACTGGAAAATATTTTTAGAAACAATTGATATTTTAGATAAAAAATTGAATAAAAAAATTATTCCTGTTGTTTTGGAAGCCCCTAATGTTTCTATTAATAATGTTCCAGATAATTTTATTGTTACCAAAGAACAACACTATGAGATGCTATCAATTGCAGATGCAGCAATTGTGTCTTCAGGAACTGCTACTCTAGAAACTGCCATGTTGGGTTGTCCAATGGTTGTTTGTTATAGGTTGTCACCAATAACTTGGTTTTTAGCACAAAAAATGTCTTCTGTAAAATATCTTTCTTTGGTAAATCTAATCAGTAACAAAAAAATTGTTAAAGAGTTGCTCCAGTCAAAAATGGTTGCATCTAATATCGCAGAAGAAGTTCTTTTTCTTTTGTCTGATGATGGTCAAAAAAATGTTAAATCTGGTTATCGGGAGCTAGTAAACTGTTTAACCTCTAAAACAGATCCATATCAGGAAGCAGCGCAATATATTTTGGAATAATCTATGATTTATAAAATAAAAACAATTGTTCTTAAGCTATTAATTCAATTTTTATATGGGTTTAATAGGTGGAGCGTTCTTGGCGAAGAAAACATCCAAAGCTTAATAGAAAAAAATCGGTCTTTTATACTTGTGACTTGGCATGGAAAGGTTTTATCTGTTTTTAAATACTTTTCTAGAAAAAACTATATTGGCCTTGCAAGTAAAAGCGGGGACGGTAGTTTAATTGTTGATGTTGGAGAAAAAATGGGTTACAGGTTTGTAAGAGGATCAAGCGGTAAGGGAGGAAGTGAAGCATATCAAAACATGGTAGATCTTTTAAAAAACCCCTCTACGCAACTCATTATTACTCCAGATGGTCCTACTGGGCCAGAGCATGTTCCCAAGCCGGGCGCTGTAAGGCTGGCAAGAGAAAGTGGTGTACCCGTTATACCGGTTGTTGGGCATACATCAAGAAGCTGGATATTAAAAAATTGGCATACTTTTTATATTAGCAAGCCGTTTAGCAAAATAAAATTAGTTATTGGCCAGCCTATTTACTTTACCAAAGAACAGAAAGTTGAAGAATGTTTAGATGTTTTGAAAAAAGCCCTAACATCAACAGACAAAGAGGCCTCGTCAGATGATGCGTAGCTTCACTCTTTTAAGCTTTAAGAGAATGGCTGTTTCGGTGATTCTGTTTCTATTTCCAATACACTTGTTCTTTATTAAGATAAAAAACTATTTCTATGATAAAAATATTATTTCACCCACAAAGGTGTGTGCAACAGTTATTAGCGTAGGTAACATCTCTTTGGGGGGTACAGGAAAAACTCCCTTTGTTATTGCGTTATCAAATTTTTTAGTTCAGCGCGGAAAGTCTGTAGGGGTTCTAACAACGGGTCATGGAAGAAAAAATAGTGGCAGTTTTTTATTTAAGAATCAATCTGTAGAAAGGGCTGGGGATGAAACTCTTGTTTTAAAAAAGAACCTTTCTAGCTCTATACCAATTTATGTTTCAAAAAATAAAATTTTAGGATCAAAAAAGCTTGTTTCCCTTGGGTGCGATACTATTGTTTTAGATGATGCTTTTCAGCATCGAAAAATATATCGCGATATTGATGTTGTTTTGATTGGCCCAGACGAACTAAAAAAGAAAAATAAAAAAACATTTCCCTGGGGCATTCTTAGAGAGCCTTTTTATAATATTGGTCGTGCTGACATTGTAATTACAAACAAAGTAAACCTCTACAAAGAAGGTTCTTATCTAAAAAATAGCCTGTCAACTAATATTGAATTTGAAGATGAGGTTTTATCTATTAATAGTGGACCTACCACAATAGATGAGCTTTCAAGGCTAAAAAGGGTTCTGTCAATTTGTGGTATTGGAAAGCCAGAAAGTTTTCAAAAAAGCTTATCAAGGCTAAACATTCAAGTAGAGGGGAAATTAATTTATCCAGACCATCATAACTTTACTGCAAAAGATGTTTCTGATATTGTTTCTGTTATAGAAAAAAACAAAATAGAGGCTGTTGTTTGTACAGAAAAAGATGCTGTTAAGCTTGTTTTTTTTAAAGAAAAAATTAATGTTCCAGTATATGTTGTCAAACTAAAACATAGTCTAAATAAAGATATTAAAGATAAGTTTCTATGTCTATTATAAATATTGTCTCGGTTGTTGACATTACACACTGAATAGGCTAATTTGTTGGACATTTAACACGTTAGGAGGATTTAAATGGTAGACTTATTTTTAAACGGTGGGCCTTTCATGTGGCCAATTTTATTGCTTCTATTAGCTGGGCTTGGACTTGTTGGAGAGCGCGCATATTCACTAAATCAATCAAAAGCAGACTCTGAAGGATTTATGAGTGCGGTAAGACAGGCTTTAAAGTCCGGAGGATCAAAAAAAGCTTTGGCTGTTTGTTCTGGCCATGATGGACCTGTATCAAATATTTGTGAAGCGGGTCTTGCAAGGGTTAACAAGGGAAGTGAGCAGGTAGAAAAAGCAATTGAAAATGCTGGATCGCTTGAAATGGCTTTCTTGGAAAAAAACATGGGTTGGTTAACAGCAATTATTGCGATTGCGCCTATGATGGGCTTTACAGGAACTGTTTGGGGAATGATTGGTGCATTTGAAGATATTGCGGCAGCAAACGATATTTCTCCAGCAATTGTTGCCGGGGGTATTTCAGAGGCGTTGTTAACGACTGCTTTTGGGCTAGTTGTTGCAATGATTATTCAAATCAGTCAAAACTTTTTCTCTTCTATGATTGATGGTATGGTATTAGATATGGAAGAAAAATCAATTGAGTTAACAGACCTGTTAAGAGAAGCTAAGTAGGTTTTTCTTTATAATGGCTATAAGAAAAAGAAAAGCTAGAACTGGAGCTATTCCTGAAGGTGGAATGGCAGACATTGCCTTTTTATTGTTGGTCTTCTTTTTGGTTACAACAACCATAGACATGGACAAGGGGGTTGGAATTATCTTGCCGGCCGAAGGACAAGAAATTGAAATTAACAAGAAAAACATTCTTAATTGTTTAATTAGCGCTTCTGGAGCTGTGTTGCTTGGTGGAGAGCCTGTAGAGATGAAAAACCTCAGTCGTAAAGTTCAAAAGGAGATAGAATTAAATAACAAGTTAATTATTTCTGTGAAAGCGCACGAAAAAGCAGAGTATGATGTTTATATCGAAGTCTTGGACCAGTTAAAGATAGCAAAAGCCACTCGTATATCAATAGCGGAGACAGAATGAAGTTTAGAAGAAAATCTGGTGTAGAATCAAAAATATCAACCTCCTCAATGCCCGATATTATCTTTATGCTTCTTATATTCTTTATGGTTACAACCGTANTAAGAAAACANTCTGGTCTTCCAGTTTCGTTGCCAAAAGCAGAGCGAATTGAAAAGCTTGAGTCTAAAAGACANACCTCNGANATATGGGTTTCTAAAGANGGCTTAATNTCTATTGAGGANAAGCTTTATAANAATGATGANGTNCGTCATNTCATGTATGAAAAAAGAGCTGCAGATCCACAGCTNACCGTTTCTTTAAAGGCAGANCAGGCGGCAAGAATGGANNTTATTTCTNGCATACATAATGAGCTAAGAAAAGCTGATGCTTTAAANTTAAACTATTCAACAAAGGTAAAGGTGNCTAACTAGTGGATTTNGATAATATACCAAATATAAAAAAACTTNTTTCAANNATTGCNCCCCTTTCTTGGGTGGTNAATCTTTTGNTAAAACGAGCAAGGCTTANCAACAACACCTTAAAAGAAAANTATTCTACTGTNTTGCGAATTGGCACTTTAATGGCTTGTGTNTTTATGTTGTTNGGNTTTTATAGTNTACAGCGCTTTGAAAATAACAGCGACCTCGAAACAGAAGGTCAAATTCTTATTGAAAATATTGAGATACCGGAAACACAGCAATTTGAAACACCTCCCCCGCCTGCAAGACCTTCTATTCCTGTTGAATCAGAAGATGATGACTTGGCAGATGATTTAACAATTGAGGAGACAGATTTAGATAATTTTGATGCGTGGGATGCTCCACCTCCTCCTCCGTCCGGACCTCANGTAAAATTTATTCCTTATGATAAGGCTCCCGTGCCTTTAATGCCTATTAGGCCAGTGTATCCCGATATTGCGCAAGAAGCAGGAATTGAGGGTCAAGTAATCGTTCAGTGTTTTATTGATGTCAGAGGAAAGGTAACAGAGACTATCGTTCTTAAGGGAATTCCAAACACTGGGTTAAATGAATCTGCTGTTGAAGCTCTTAGAAAAACAAGGTTTAGACCTGCAAAACAAAGAGAAACAAAGGTTGGGGTTTGGATTACAATTCCAATTAACTTTACTCTTCAGAACTAACTACAAACTTGTTTAGGGTGGTATTGCCCACCCCGATAACAATTTCATCGCCAACACCTAAAGATCCAACTCCATGAGGCGTTCCTGTAAAAACTAGGTCTCCTTTCATTAGTGGAACTTTGTTTGATAAAAAATGAATTAGTTGTGCAAAAGAAAATATCATTTGGTTGTGGTTTCCTGTTTGTTTTTTTTCATTATTAACTGAAAGCCAAAAATCTTCTTCTATGGGCTTATCTGAAAAAGGCAAAACAACAGCGGCGCCCGCGAACGACTTTGATAGTAGCCATGGTAACTTTAGATCTTTTAGCTTGTTTTGATATTTGCGATCGGTTAAATCAATCCCCAAAGAGTATCCACCTATAAAAGATTTTGCGTCTTTTTGGTTTTCGCTTTTACCGTCTCGGCAAATTAACAAAACAATTTCTATTTCGTAGTCAATTTTTCTGTTGCTCGGTAAAACAATTTGGCTGCTAGTGTTTAAAGATGGGAGAGATTTTTGAAAAAAGAATGGCTCTGTTGGTTTTGTGTTTCCAAGTTCTTTTGCGTGTTTGCTATAGTTGCGACCAACACAATAAATATTTCGTACCAAAACCTTTTTTCCGTTGTTTTTTTTAATATACATGCTTCTTTTACTTTTTATCTAGCAAGTTACTTACTTGGGCTTTAACAAACTCTCTATTTAACCTTGCAATGTTTGTTTGTCCAATCTCTTTTGGGCACTCAGCAGAACATGCTCCTGTGTTTGTGCAGGAACCAAAGCCTTCTTCGTCCATTGTTGCAACCATCGTGTTTACTCTTTCGGCCTTTTCTTTTTCTCCTTGCGGAAGAAGGGCAAGGTGTGAAATCTTTGCCGAAGTAAACAACATTGCCGAAGAGTTCTTACAAGCCGCTACACAAGCTCCGCAACCAATGCATGCAGCAGAAAGAAAAGCTTCGTCGGCATTCTTTTTTTCTATCGGGGTTTGGTTTGCCTCCCCGGCTTCACCCGTGTTTACAGAAACAAACCCTGCAGATGAAATAATGCGGTCAAAAGACTGCCGATCGACTGAAAGATCTTTAATAACTCCAAAAGATTTTGCGCGAAAAGGTTCTAGCAAGATGTTGTCTTCGTCATTAAAGGATCTCATGTGCAACTGACAAACCGTGGTGGCGTCTTGGGGGCCGTGTGGTCTTCCGTTAATCATAAAGCCACAAGACCCACATATACCTTCTCTGCAATCATGGTCAAAGGCAACTGGGTCTTGTTTTTCTTTAATGAGTCTGTTGTTTAATACATCTAACATTTCTAAAAATGAAATGTTTGGATCAACATTTTCTAGTCTATATTTTTTTAGTTCCCCTTGATGAGAGTTAGAGCTTTGTCTCCAGATTTTTAAATTAACATTCATTATTTGTAGCTTCTGGTTTTTAGTTTTACATTTTTATATTTTAACTCTTCCTTAAAGAGTTTTGGTTTCTCGCTGCTGCTGTATCCCCAAGCAGCAACATATTTAAAGTCTTTGTCGTTTCTTTTTGCTTCGTTTTCTTTTGTTTGATATTCTTCTCTAAAATGTGCTCCACAAGACTCTCTTCTATCTAGGGCGTCATAAGCCATTAGCTCTGCAAGCTCTATGAAATCTTTTAACCTTAAAGCCTTTTCTAGTTCTTGGTTCATGTCTTTGTTGCTTCCCGGTATTGAAACGTTTTTCCAAAATTTTTCTTTAATTTTTGGTATAGAGCGTATTGCCTGCTCTAGGCCTTCTTTGTTTCTTGCCATACCAACCTTATCCCAAACAACCTTTCCGAGCTCTCTATGAATTTCATCTACTACAAAGTTTCCGTCTATAGACATAATCTGTTCGATTTCTTTTTCTGTTTCTTGTACCGCATCTACAAACTCTTTATTGTTTGTCTTGTTAGAAAATTCAGGTTTTTCTTTTGCTAAATAGTCCATTACCGTGTGGGGTGCAACAAAATATCCGTCTGCTAGCCCCTGCATAAGGGCGCTTGCCCCCAACCGATTGGCTCCATGGTCTGAAAAGTTGCTTTCACCGACAGAGAATAGTCCAGGAATTGTTGTCATTAAGTTGTAGTCTACCCATAATCCGCCCATAGTATAGTGAACAGCTGGATATATTTTCATTGGGGTTTCATAGGGATTTTCATCTGTAATGTTTTGATACATATCAAAGAGGTTTCCGTACTTTTCTCTAATAAATTCTTCCCCTTTTTCTTCTATTGCTTTTTTAAAATCAAGATAAACGGCTACCCCTGTTTTGCCAACACCTTGCCCATTATCACAAACCTCTTTTGCTCTCCTGCTTGCTACATCTCGCGGAACGAGGTTCCCAAAGGCTGGATAAATTCTTTCTAAATAATAGTCTCTTTCTTTTTCGGGAATCTCTACGGCCCTTCTTGTGTCATTTTTCTTTTTTGGCACCCAAACTCGTCCATCATTTCTTAGGCTTTCGCTCATGAGCGTTAACTTAGATTGAAAGTCATTTTTTACTGGAATACATGTTGGGTGTATTTGTGTAAAGCTTGGGTTTGCAAACAAGGCTCCTTTTCTATGTGCTCTCCAGTTTGCAGTAACATTGCTAGACATCGCGTTTGTGGATAAATAATATACATTAGAATATCCTCCCGTAGCTAAAATAACAACATCTGCAGAGTGTGATTCAATTGTTCCGTTTAACAGGTTTCGAGTTACAACGCCCCTTGCTTTTCCATCAACAATAACAACGTCCAACATGTCGTGTCTGGGGTAAAACCTTACCTTTCCTGTGTTGGTTTGTCTGCTTAGGGCCGAATAAGCTCCCAACAAAAGTTGTTGTCCGGTTTGCCCTCTTGCATAAAAGGTTCGGGAAACCTGAACGCCCCCAAAAGAC
Organism: bacterium TMED217; assembly: GCA_002169695.1. Taxonomy (GTDB): domain Bacteria; phylum Fidelibacterota; class Marinisomatia; order Marinisomatales; family UBA1611; genus TMED80. Next base: position 24,802 of record NHJO01000012.1, on the reverse strand, counting down.
CTGTTGTCTAATAATCCTCCATATTCTCTTGCAAACGGCACTCCTTGAGCAACACATTGATCTATAATGTTGGCGCTTAGCTCTGCGAGACGATAAACATTATCCTCTCTTGATCTAAAGTCTCCGCCCTTAATTGTGTCATAAAAAAGCCTCATTACGCTGTCGCCATCATTTTTATAATTTTTTGCTGCATTAATGCCTCCTTGTGCAGCAATGCTGTGGGCTCTTCTTGGAGATTCATGATAAGAAAAAGCGTGTATATTAAACCCTTTTTCTGCCAAGGTTGCGGCGGCGGATGCGCCCGCAAGCCCCGTTCCAATAATAATGATCTTGTATTGGCTTGCCTCTTCTGGCGTTAACGTATTAAGTGTTTTTTTGTAATCTTCCCACTTTGTATGAAGGTCTCCGTTGGGCGCTTTAGAGTTAAGTGTGAAGTCTGTCATTTTAATATAAACCTCACCACAAAACCAAACCAAACGGGTATTGAAATAAACCCAAGGGGAATCCAAAACCAAAAAATGGTTGATAGGTTATTGTATTGTTTTTCATACTTTGTTCCTACAATTCCCAGCGTTTGTCCCGCTGAAATAAACCCATGCTTAAGGTGGTAGCCAAGCATCGCAATGGCAACAATGTAAAACACTGCAAAAAATGGGTTTGCAAACCCAACCTCATCTCCAACAACAACGTCATAGTAGGATTGTTCTTCGGGTCCAAAATTAAATTTATACCAAAAAGTTGCCCAATGAGTAACCAAAAAAATAAATATAAAGCTTCCTGTGAAGGCTGCATACCTTGCAGAAGACGATGTGTTTTCTTTGCTATAAGACCCTGTGTTATTTTTTGCTTTCCTGTTTTTCCACCACAAAAGCAGTCCGCTATATGCATGGCTTAAAACAAAAATTAGTAAAAAAAACTCTGCTATTCTGATCAAAAACCCTAAATACTTTAGTTTTTCAACATAGGCATTAAACGCATCTTCGCTAACAAACAAAAAAAGGTTACCAAATAGGTGAAATACCATAAAAAAAGACAACAACAGCCCCGTTATTGCCATTAAAATTTTTCTTCCAATTGAAGATGTTAATATTTGAAATATTGACATAAATTTACCTAGTAACAAACTCAATGTTATAACCCGTTTAGATAAAGGTAAAGACAAAAAAATATGGCAAAAAAATTCAAAATTGCAGGGGGGCATCGCGACACTGTTTGTTCTGCACAAAATATACTGAAATCGGGTGGAAATGCTTTTGATGCTGCTATATCTGGTGTGTTTTCTTCGATGGTTTGCGAATATCTCTATACGGGAGTAGCAAGCGGAGGTGCAATGTTGGTGAAAAAAAATGGTCTTTATCCTTCTTTGATAGATTTCTTTGTTGAAACTCCCGCATCTATCAAAAAAAGCGTTAAAGATTTTAAAACAATTTATGCAGACTTTGGTGACACAAAACAAGAGTTTAACATTGGGGCCGGCTCTGTTGGTGTTCCCGGAACTATCCCCGGACTAATTGAGATTCATAGGCAGTATGGTTCTTTGCCTTTTTCTGTTTTGGTAGAACAGGCTGTTGACTTAGCAAAAAAGGGTTCTGTAATGTCTAAAAATCAGGAATATCTTTCTGGTGTGTTGTCTCCCGTAATATCAAGCTCTCCAAAGCTTCTTTCTTTGTTTCAAAAAAACGGTGTTTTTATTACCGCAGGAGAAAAGTTTTTTAACAAGGACCTTGGTTTTTTTTTGGAACAGTTTTTGTATGAAGATCCTGCAAGTTTTTATAAAAACGAGGTTTGTCCCCTTTTTTATGATACAATAGGCTGGGGTGGGGTGGTTGGCCTTAAAGACCTACAAGACTATGCCCCAAAAACAAGAAAACCTCTAAAGGTTAGATATCGTGGTTGTGATATTTTTATGAACCCCAAACCGTCTATGGGTGGAGTGCTAATAAAAGAAGGTTTAAAAAGTTTGTCGAAAACAAAAAATGTTTCTAAAAAAGATGTTGAGGTGGCTCTGCGCGCAATAAACCTTTTAAAAGATCGCGACGCTGTTGGCTCTACAACCCATTTAACGGTTATTGATGGTGAAAAAAATGTAGCTTCCGTAACAACCACAAACGGTGTTGGAGCTGGGTTTGTAATACCAAAAACAGGGGTCATGCCAAACAATATGTTGGGAGAAAAACACCTAAATCCTCACGGTTTTCATTCATGGGAATCAAAACAGAGGATACCAAGCAACATTTGTCCAACCCTGATTTTGGGAGGTAAACAACAGCTGGTTGCTCTTGGTTCTGCTGGCAGTAGTAGAATTATTTCTGCTATTCTTTCTGTAATAACAAACACGTTGGATCGTAAAATGGGGTTGATTGATGCAGTTTCTAGCCCAAGAATTCATCTTGAGGGCGGTGTTTTACATTGTGAGCCAGATAGCAAAAAACCAAGCTACGGTGCGGCTGAAACTGTTAATTGGGGCGATAAAAATATGTATTTTGGTGGGGTTAATGCTTGTAGTTTTTCTGAGTCTGTAGGCGACGAAAGAAGAGACTCTTTTTCTGTCTAGCAATTTTTAACTCGAGAGCCATAAAAATAGTTTTTTCATATTTTCGCTTTTAGGCATTGTTTCTGGATGCCACTGAACCCCAACAAAGTTGTTGTGCCCAACAATTTCAATTGCCTCTACTGTGCCGTCTTCTGCTCTAGCGGTTATAACTACATCATTTCCGGGCGCATTAATGCACTGGTGGTGACTGCTTTTAACGTTGAAACTTTCTTTTTGAATAATCTTGTAAAGCAGTGAGTTTTTGTTTGTTGTGTTAACCGCGTGGGTGCTTGCTGCGCCATTAAAAACCCCATGATTAACATGGTTTTTAATAAGAGTTGGTATGTCCTCTATAAGAGTGCCGCCCAAAATAACGTTTGCATGCTGCGCTCCCGCACAAACTGCAAGAATTTTTTTGTTTTGATTCATGGCCTCTAAAAAAATAGCTCTATCAAACGCCTCTCTTTCGTTCGACATAATGTCTGGGTCTAAAAGTTGGGGGTTTTTTGAGTTGTATGTTTTTGCTGGTATGTCTGGTCCACCAACCATTAGAAAGCTATCCATCTTTGACACTAAAGAAGATATTTTTTCTGTATTTTTTGTATGGCTAAGCGTTACAGGGTAGCCATCATTTCTCCAAATAGCTTGATAATATGCCTCTTTCGTGGCGCTCCACATAGAGTCCTTGTGCTTTATATCATAAGGGTTGATTCCAATAAGATTTTTTTTCAAAACGGCGCTTTAGAATTTATACTCGTTTAGCTTTGGAACTTTTTTTATGACATCTTCTAGCGTGCCTTTGTAGGTTTTTTTGTTATAGAGAACAACCCAGGTTCCTGATGGTTTTCCGCCAGAGAAACTCCCTGTGATGGTTGGATTTTCTTGTGGTGCAACATATTTCCATTCACCAGACTTTTGGTTGTTTTCATATTGCCCTCTACCATAAAATAGATATCCAAGATCAATGTCGGGTCCTTCTGTCCATTCTCCGGTTTTTATATCTTGTGAGTATGGTCCAGAAGCAATTTTTCGTGACTTATTAATGTTAGACTCTATAATGCTGTTGTCTTCTTTTTTATAGTGAGACCAAACGCTCTCTTTTTTGCCAAACTGATATGACCCCTCTTGTTTGAGGGCCAAAGAACCTTCTTTTCCTATAAAATATTCTTTCCAGTCTCCTGTTTTCACACCATCAACATAGGCTCCCCTTCCTCTGTTTAAAGAGTGTGGAGAAAGGTTGTGAAACTTTCCATTTAACAGTCCATTAGAATAATTTTCTTCCCAGCCGACATCTTTTCCTTTTTCATACCAAATCCACTTATCAACCTTCTCACCTTCAACATAGCCTCCCTCGCTTACAAGAACTCCTTGTGGGTCCCAACTTTTCCACAAGCCTGACTTTTCCCAGTTTTCATAGTTTCCAGCTCGAATTAGCGCTCTTGTGTTTGGGTCTCTTTCTTTCCATCTTCCTGAACCGTTTTCAAACGTAATTTCTCCTCTGGTGATCAGCCTTCCTTCGTTGTCTTTGCTCCAAGTTGTCCAGGTTCCAGTCATTTTGCCGTCTTCATATTTAACATATTCTAGTCTTTTGTTTTTTTCTCTAGGTCCTGGAAATAGATATGTAACCTGTTCGCCTTCCGGAACGCCCTTAATGTAGTTGGCTTTTTTTTGTGTGCCCTTTTTAACGTCCACCTCAAACCAGCTTCCATCTTTTAGTCCTTTTTTATAAACACCAACAAGCTCTCCATATCTATCTAGCACATCTCCAGAAAAAGCCTTGTCCGTTTCTTTGTTGTAAGCAATTCCATCTTCTTTAATTATGATCTGGTCTTCATAGATTTCTCCAGAACAAGATAGCATAAGACCTGTTATAAATATTATAAATGTTTTTTTCATAACCTCTCCTTAAGTTCTTTTGTGTTTTTTTTGATTTGGGGCATCAAGTTTTTACACAGCACAAATGTATCAATTATGAACTTTAAACAAAAAATATATTTTTTTTCACAAACAAAGACCGATGGCGACCAATCTATGCCTGAAATCCTTGGAGGGAAGGGTGCAAACCTTGCTGAAATGTGCAAGCTTGGCCTTCCTGTGCCGCCAGGATTCACCCTAGCAACCCGCCTTTGTAATGACTTTTTAAAAAACAAAAAGCTTTCTTTGTCTCTAAAAAAAAACATTAAAAAACATGTTAAAAAGACTGAGGGGGTTGTTGGTGCTTCTTTTGGTGGAAAAAACCCTCTTTTGCTTTCTGTTCGATCTGGGGCGCCGGTTTCTATGCCAGGAATGATGGAAACGGTTCTAAACGTTGGATTAACATCTAAAACCATACCACACCTTGTTGTTAGGTCTGGGAGCGAAAGATTTGCTTATGATAGTTATCGCAGATTAATCATGATGTATGCTGATGTGGTTATGGAAAAAGCTCTTGGTTTAAACAAAAGCAACACTGAGGTGCGCATAAAAATGGAACGCCTTCTTAAAGAAATGAAGAAGAAGAAAAAATATAAAGACGACTCTTCCGTTTCTGCTAAACACTGGAAAGAGCTGTCTTTTAAATATTTAGCTTTGATAAAAAAAGATTTTGGGGTAGAGTTTCCTGACGATCCATACAGTCAGCTTTTTGGTGCTATAGAAGCAGTTTTCTCAAGCTGGAACGGAAAAAGGGCGCAAGAATATAGAGCCTTTGAAAACATACCAGATGCTATGGGAACTGCTGTAAGCGTTCAAGCAATGGTTTTTGGAAATTTGGGAGAGGGTTGTGGAACTGGGGTGGCCTTTACAAGAAACCCCTCTACCGGAGAAAATAAGTTTTATGGTGAATGGTTGCAAAACGCACAGGGCGAAGATGTTGTTGCTGGAATTAGAACTCCACACCCAATACTGGCTGAATCCGGATTAAAAAACTCTCTTGAAAAAACAATGCCAGCGGCTTTCTTGGAGCTTGACCGCACTAGAAAGCAGCTAGAAAAACACTTTGACGACATGCAAGATATTGAGTTTACAATACAAGATCATAAGCTTTGGATGTTACAAACAAGAACGGGAAAAAGAACGGGGATTGCTGCTGTTAAAATTGCTACTGACATGGTTGGGGAGCGTTTAATTAGTAAAAAAACGGCTCTTTCTCGCGTCCGCCCAAATCAAATTTATGAAAGCCTGTTAAAAAACATTGAGCCCGACTCTCTTATTGGGGCAAAAGCTCTTGGCACTGGGTTGCCTGCGGGTCCAGGGGCCTCTTGTGGGGCGGTTGTGTTTTCGGCAGAAAAAGCTGAGGAGTTGGGTAGAGCTGGAAAGTCCGTTATTTTAGTAAGAGAAGAAACTTCGCCGGAAGACATTCGTGGTATGCATTATTCAGATGGAATTTTAACGTCTAGGGGTGGACTAACCAGTCATGCGGCTCTTGTTGCTCGCGGTTGGGGCAAAAGCTGTGTTGTTGGCTGTCAAACCCTACACATTAATAAAAATATGCTTTCCGGCAGCGTTGGCGATACAAAAATTAAAGAGGGTGACTGGATTACTCTTAGTGGGTCTACCGGTGAAATTTTTAAAGGAAGGCTCCCGCTTTTTCAAAACCCTTTGAGCAGGTCGGGGCCCCTAAACGAACTTCTTTCTTGGGCTGATCATACCAGAAAACTAAAAATCAGAACAAATGCTGACACGCCAGAGGACTGTAAAAAAGCTCTTGGTTTTGGGGCCGAAGGAATTGGTTTGTGTCGCACAGAGCATATGTTTTTTGATGAAAAAAGGGTTAGGGGTTTTAGAAAAATGATTTTATCAGACGATAAAAAATCTAGGGTTTCACACCTTGCCAACCTCCTTCCTTTTCAAACAAAGGATTTTTATAACATTTTAAAGGTTATGGAATCCAAACCTGTAACGGTTCGCCTTTTAGACCCTCCGCTGCATGAGTTTATTACAATACAAGACAAAGAGGTGGAGCTTCTTGCTTTAGACTTAAAACAAACCAAGTCTTCTGTTTTGGCGAGAATAGAATTTTTAAAAGAATCTAATCCAATGCTGGGGCATAGGGGTTGTCGTCTAGGAATATCATACCCAGAAATTACTGAGATGCAAGCTCGAGCTCTTTTGGGAGCGGGAATGAAGCTTAAAAAAGAAGGTTTTAACCCAAATATAGAAATTATGATTCCTCTTGTTTCTCACATAAACGAGTTTGTAAACCAAAAAAATGTGGTTGATGGTGTGTATAAAGAGCTTTTGGGCGCACGGGGGGTAAGCCTTAAATATCGGGTTGGAACAATGATTGAGGTTCCAAGGGCTTGTTTGATTGCAGAAGAAATTGCTCAACATGCCGACTTTTTTAGCTTTGGGACAAACGACCTAACACAAACCACCTTTGGCTTTAGCAGAGACGATACCGGGTCCTTTTTTGAGTCATATTTTGAGTCTAATATTCTTCCTGGAGACCCTTTTGAAAAAATTGATAAAGACGGTGTTGGGCGGTTGATGTCTATCGCTGTTAGCGGTGGACGAAAAACAAAAAAAACAATTTCTATTGGAATTTGTGGAGAGCACGGTGGAGAGCCAGACAGCATTAGGTTTTGTAGTGAGCTTGGCTTAAACTATGTAAGCTGCTCTCCTTTCCGGATCCCTATTGCTCGGTTGGCGGCAGCGCAGGTAGAGCTATGACAGAAAAAAACCTAGATATTGTTGTATATGGCGCCACAGGCTTTACTGGGGGTTTGTGTGTAAAATATCTTAAAAAAAACTATCCTGGTACAAAAATTGCTATTAGCGGAAGAAACAAGAAAAAACTTCAGGGAGTTGCTGAAGAAAGCTCTTTAAGTTGTGAAATTTTGGTGGCTGACGGAAACGACTCAGACGCACTAGACAAAATAACAAAAAGGGCTCGTGTTGTTCTTTCTACTGCAGGGCCATTTCATAGATATGGGTCAAAAATGGTTGCTTCGTGTGTAAAAAACGGTTCGCACTATGTTGACATTACGGGAGAAAATTTTTGGGTAAGAGAAATGATTGCAAAACACCACGAAGAAGCAAGCAAAAAAGGTGTTCGAATAATCCCTGCTTGTGGCTATGACTCAATTCCGTCTGATCTGGGGGCTTTTTTTGCTGCCACATCTTTTAGCGAACCCCTAAAATCAATCTTTTCTTATCACACTTGGAAAGGAGAAGCCTCTGGTGGAACAATTGAAACGATGTTTGCAATTAGGAGCCTAAAAATTGACCGCTCTGCTTTTGGGCCTTTTTCATTAAACCCAAAAAACTCAATTACAGATGAACAAAAAAAAACTCACCAGCGACAAGGTTTCTGTTGAAAAAAATAACACAATCAATGCGTGGACGGGGCCCTTTATAATGGCGGCAGCCAACACTCGAGTTGTAAGAAGGGGTGCGGCTCTTTTAGCAGAAAGCGGGGGCGGTTATGGTAAAAACTTTGTTTATAAAGAAAGCGCCTATTATTCAAAAAAACACAAAGCCTATACAACAACGCTTATGTTGGGTGTGCTGGGTTTTGTTATTATGACTCCGCTTAGAAAAATTGTAAGGCCTTTTTTAAAACAGCCAGGACAAGGACCAAGCCAGGCTGTTATGGATTCTGGGTTTTTTAAGTGCAAGCTTGTGGCTACCGGAGAAAATGGAAAGCAAAAAACCTATATTATGTCGGGAAGCGGGGACCCTGGATATAAAGTTACTTCAAAGTTTGTGTGTGAAAGCGCCCTATCTCTTTTGGGAGACCATGCAAGCCTCCCGGGAGGCTTGGGTTATGGCGGAATTCTTACGCCCTCTTCTGGTTTGGGGGGTGTTTTGATTAATAGGCTAAAAAGCGTTGGGATTTCTTTTGAAGAAGATTCTTAGTGCTTAAAAACGAAGGTGTTGTGATAAAAAAATACTGTTTTTTGTTTTTGTTTTTATTTCTCGGGCCTAGCGAGGCCCAAACCCTCTCTACGCACCAAGATCTTGTTGGTTTTTTTCATGAATGGAGGGGTTTTGAAAAACCGCCTCTTGTCGATGGCGCACCAGACTATACTCGAGATCGCTTTGACAAAGACCATGGAAAATTTAAGTCTTTACAAAGACGGCTGAATGATATCAATTTTTCTGGTTGGTCAAACAGCGAAAAAATAGATTGGCACGTTGTTCAAGCTGAAATGAACGGCTATGACTTTAACTATAGGGTTCTTAGGCCTTGGGAAAAAGACCCCGCTTTTTATCAAACAATCTGGACCTATAAAAGCGATGTTCCGGCCCACGAAGGTCCAACAAACCACTCAACGCTTGAGCTTTGGACGTATGACTTTCCTCTTAACACAGAAGAGGCTGCCCGACTTGAAAAAGAGCTTGGTGTTATTTCTCCTCTGTTAAAGCAGGCAAGAAAAAACCTTGTGGGAAATGCAAAAGATCTTTGGGTTGCTGGTATCAACAACTTTTATCGACAAAAATCTGTTCTTGAGGGGCTTGAAACAAAAATACCAAAAAACAATGCGTCTCTGGCTTATGCTCTGCGCGACGCGACAAAAGCAACCGCCGAGTTTATAGTTTGGCTAGAGGATATGGCTAAACATAAAAACGGCCCATCTGGCATAGGAAAAGAAAACTATACTTGGTATCAAAAAAACGTTCATTTGGTTCCCTTGACCTGGGAAGAAGAGGTAGATCTATTAAAAAAAGAGCTTAGCCGAGCATGGTCTTCTTTGGCCCTAGAAGAACAAAAAAACAGAGGTCTTCCTCCTATGGTTTCAGCAAAAACGCCCGAAGAATTTAATCTTATGGCGGAGTTGGGCGTTCAAAGAATAATGTCGTTTTTAAAAGAAAAAGAAATTATGCCAATCAAACCAAACATGGAGCCTGCCCTAAGGAGCCATATGGGTTCTTTTATTCCAGAAGAAAAGAGAAACTTTTTTACAATTGGAATGCACTATGATCCCGTCCCCCTTTATTCTCATTTTTATCACTGGTTTGATTTGGCTCAAATGGAGGACGCTCCACACAGCAGCCCCATTCGAAGCGGCCCTCTTCTTTATAATATTTTTGACTCAAAAAGCGAGGGCATTGCAACGGGCGTAGAAGAAATGTTTATGCAGGCTGGGCTCTATGAAGATAGCCCAAGGTCAAAAGAAATTGTTTGGATTATGTTGGCCCAAAGAGCTGCAAGGGGGTTGGGGTCTTTATATGCACACGCAAATATGATGACCATGGAAGAGGCTGGGGCTGTTCATGTAAGGTGGACCCCAAGAGGCTGGATGAAAACAGAGCCACATCTTTTAAAGTTTGAACAACACCTATACTTGCGCCAGCCGGGGTATGGTACGTGCTATATAACGGGCAAACACCTTGTTGAAAACCTAATAGCCAAAAGAGCTCAGCAGCTTGAGTCAATCGGAGAAGGTTTTATAATGAAAGATTTTTTAGAGGCTTTTAATGATGCCGGGAATATCCCCGTTGAGTTGGTTCGTTGGGAAATAACTGGGGAAAAAACTATAACAAGATAATGGTCATTCCTGAGTTTCCGTTTCGAAAGTCTCTATCTTGAAACCCTGGGTTACTTTCTTTAATTGCGTTGTATATCTGAACCGCGTCTTTGTTAAAGGCTGTGTAGTTTTCACCAAAAACAATTGCGCGAAATCGACCTCTTTCTTTTAACAAAAAACTCCTTACAGCCCTTTTAAGGGCACCAGACCCGTGTCCGTGAATAATTTTAACGGCTACTATTTTTTGGTTTGTTTTTGCTGTGCTAATTGACTCCGACAAAATCATCGTTGCTCTTTCTATGTTTATTGCTCCCGAGTTTCCGTGTCCAATATCTATTTCTTTTAACATGTCTTTAAAATTGTCTATATTTGTTTTCTATGAATAGTTCCCTAAAAAACATTGCGGGTCTTTTTCTTTCTCAAAAAGAAAGGTGTTCTTCTTTGTCAAAATCTACACACAAGGAAAGAAAGCAAAAACTGAAAAATCTGTTAAATAATTTTATGGAAATGGAGGGCGAGGCTATAGAAGCTCTTTCTTTGGATCTAAAAAAGAGCCCAACGGAATCTGTTGTGAGTGAGGTTTTGGGTGTAAAGACAGAGGCTTCTTTTGCAATAAAAAACTTGAAGAGCTGGATGAGGGCGCGGCGCGTTTCTTCTCCTGCCGCTGTTTTTTTTACTTCTGCGTGGGTGCGGCCAGAGCCGAAAGGCAGTGTTTTAATTCTTTCTCCGTGGAACTATCCCATAATGCTCGCCTTAAACCCTCTTGTTGCTGCCATAGCATCTGGAAACACAGCCACTATTAAGCCATCCGAGTTTGCTCCCGCTTCAGGAAAGTTTTTAAAAAAGCTGGTGGAAAAAACCTTTTCAAAAAACGAGGTTGCTGTTGTTTTGGGAAATCAGGAGACTGCAAAAGAGCTTTTGTCTCATCCCTTCAATCACGTTTTCTTTACTGGAAGCCCAGCAACCGGGAAGCTTATTATGTCTGCTGCTGCCAAACACCTGTCTGGTATTACCCTTGAATTGGGCGGAAAGTCTCCGGTGGTTGTTGATGAAAGCGCCAACATAAAGGAGGCTGCCTGGAAAATCGCTTTTTACAAATTTGCAAACGCAGGACAAACATGCACGGCGCCGGACTATATTTTGTGTCACGAAAACAAAAAGGCTGCTTTGTTGGCTGGCTTAAAAGAAAACTTTGATGCTTTCTTTGCTGAGGGGGGCGTGGGGCCATCTCCAGACTATTGTCAGATTGTAAACCAAACCCACTTTGAACGGGTTCTCGGCTATCTTGAAGACGCAAAAAGTCTTGGGGCAACCGTTGAGGTTGGCGGAGAAGCAGACAAAGATCATTTGTTTATTTCTCCAACCGTCTTGTCTGGTGTTTCTTTGGATTCTAAAATAATGAAAGAGGAGATTTTTGGCCCACTAATGCCCATTATAACCTATAAAGATCTTGGTGAGGCCATTGCTTTTATAAGAGAAAGGGAGAAGCCTCTTGCTCTTTATTTGTTTAGCTACAGTGGGGCAGCACAAAAAAGAATAACAGAAGAAACTTCTAGCGGCGCCCTGCTTTTTAATGATTGTCTTATACACCACACAAACCCAAACCTGCCTTTTGGTGGAATTAATAACAGCGGCCTTGGTAGTTATCATGGGAAGTATGGTTTTGACTCTTTTTCTCATGAAAAAGCTATATTAAAAAGTAGTTCCTGGTCCCCCTTTAGGCTTATGGTTCCCCCCTACACCAAAAAGAAGCACTCTCTCGTTAATATGATAAAAAAATTCTCCTAGAAAGCTCATTTCTAAAGTCAATAATCGTATTGGCATACTTATCTGACCTGTTATATGTTCTGATGCTTCTCCATATTGGAGACCTGAAAGAAAAATTGTGGTTGTTTTCGGGGTATCCGTTTTCTGTTAAATAAAATGCTATGCTTCCAAGAACGTCTTCCCACCCATATGGGTTTTTTTCTCCGTTTTTATCATAGTCAATAGAAAGCCTATTGAAGCTCGAGGGGATAAATTGGCCATAACCAAATGCCCCCGCATATGATCCATAAAGACTAAACGGGCTTATGTTTTGTTTTTTACTATAAAGAAGAAGCTCATAAAGCTCTTTTGTTGCCCAATTAGCTCTTTTGGGGAGGTTTGCTGTTTGGGTGTACAGAGAGTTAAAAACAGAGTATTTTCCGTATTTTTTCCCGTAGTTTGTTTCTATTGCAACGATCGAAATCAATATGAGCGGGTCAACATCAAATTCTAGCATAATTTTATTTAAAAGATCTTTATGCTGAAAATAAAAGTCAACGCCACCCTTAAGGCGTGTTTCTGTAAAAAAAATTGCTTTATATTCTTTGTAGGTTTTAGTTTTTTCTGGTTTTTTTTTAAACCTCTGAAGAATTTCTGGCTCTTCTTTTAGGGCGGGGTTTTCAAAAATTGTTCTTATTTCGTTAACGCTGTAGTGCTCCTGAATTTTTGTTTCATTAATTAGCTTATTAAAAACTTTATAGTTGGCTCCTTTTTCTTGGGCAAAAAGTGCGGAAAAACAAAAATAAAGATATAGTGTTGTTTTAATGTTTAATTTCATTGTGTTCAATTTAATAATATTGTTGGTTCGCTTATGTTAAATAATAAATTTTTTTTGTTGTCTGTTGCTCTTTTTGCTGTGAGCTCTTCTGCTTGGGTTGTTCGCATACTGCCAGACTCCAGCGCAATTACTCTTGCTTTTTGGAGGATGTTTTTGGCTAGCGTTATGGTCTTTGCTATTTCTTACAAAAATATCTTGTCTTTTGTTCCCAACAAAAAAATTTTGTTGGCTGGAATTTTTTTAGGCGCACACTTTGCTCTTTTTTTTAGAAGCGTTCAGCTTACATCTATTCCCGAAGCAACTCTTTTAGGAACGACCGCACCAATATTTACAGAAATATACGGTTTTGTTTTTAAAAAACGCTCTCCGGTCCTAATGGTTTTGTTTGGCTTGTTTTTTGCATTTTTTGGTGCTGCTGTTTTGGTAGGTCAAGGGTCTCTTAACGATACGGGAAACCTTGGAAACGTGTTAGCCGTTTTGTCCTCCGTTGCAATGGCTTTTGTTTTAATTATAGGAAAAAACATTAGAAAAAATTTTGGTGTCTTTGAATATACTCGCTGGTTGTTCTTTTTTGCCTCCTGCACTCTTTTTGTGTTTTCTTTGTTTGCTAATAAAGAATATGGGGGCCAAGTATTGGTGCTCTCTGACAGTCCGGCTGCGGCGTTGTCGGCTCATGAGTTTTCGGTTGGTGAAACCATTGCACAGGGAACTGTAAGGGGGCGCGTTGTAAAGGTTGATCCGGCTTGGGGGCGTATTTGGGTTGAAGCGGCCGGTGAGCAAAAATTTGTGGCAAACCAAACAGTTGTGAACGCGGGCGGACTTTATTACAAAAGCTTTGAGCCCAGCAAGGTTAGGGATGTTTCAGTTTTTTCTGTTTCATCACAAGAGTTTCGTTGGGTTTTCTTTTTAGCTCTTGTCCCAACAATGGTTGGGCATAACATTTTTTATTATCTTATTAAAACTCTCAACACAACGACGGTGGCTGCTGTCCCTCTTGGTGAGCCTATTGTTTCTTCTTTTGGGGCGTTTTTTATTTTTCAGGAAACAGTTGGTTGGGGCGTTCTTCTCGGGGGCTTAATAACGCTTTTTGGTGTTTTTATTATAGTTAAATATGGAGACCAAAACTAAAGGTTGTTTTCTTCAAGAAACCTGATTGAAAACTCATCAATTAGGTCATTGATTCCATCAATAATAAAGTCTTTTGCTGCGCCTGTGCCTGCATATCCGATATAGTCGTTATAATAAACTCCTGCATAAAGCTCTTGTGAGTTTTCGTCCATAAGCCACCTTTTAAACATAACTGTCATGCTAAAGGCGTAGGAATCCATGCTTTCTCCGCCCGTATCTTCCACTTCAATTGCAGCCACATAAATGTCTAGGGTGGCAATTGAGTTTTCTAGCGAGCCATAAGGAACTCCGTTTCTTCTTAGTCTCAACTTTGCGGTTGACAGAGCCGCCTGCTCCGTTAGGGTTGTTTTTTTTGCAAAATCTTCGGTTATATATGCTTGCACCGCAAATGTTTCCCCGTATGTTTTGAGCGGTTTTTCCTCTTGAGCAAACAAAGATGTGTTTGCTAAAACAAAAAAAAGCATTGAAACCTTTAAAAAAACTTTCACAAAACAAATTAGCAATCTAAGAAATAAACTTCTACTTTTCTTTTTTTTAAACCGCCATTGGGGCCTTAATGCTCTCCATCGGGCTATAGTCTACAAGCTGAAAATCTTTTGGTTTTGCCAAAACAGCCTGCTCTATGGTTTGAAACTCTGGCATTGACAGCTTTGGTGCGGGTGCAGGGTTTCTTGTGATTTGTTCTTCAACCTGTAAAAAGTGGTTTTTATATATATGACAATCTCCTCCCGTCCAAACAAACTCTCCGGGGTTAAGGTTTAAAATTTTAGCGAGCATACATGTGAGCAGGCTATATGATGCAATATTAAAGGGCACTCCCAAAAACATGTCTGCGCTGCGCTGGTAAAGCTGACAGCTTAACTCTTTGTCTTGTATGTGAAACTGGAACATCGTGTGGCATGGGGGTAGCGCCATCTTGTCAATTTCTACGGCGTTCCACGCACTAACAATGTGTCTTCTGCTGTTTGGGTCTTTTTGAAGGTCCTGTATGACGTTTTTAATTTGGTCTACTGTTTTGTTGTTTCCAGACCAACTTCGCCACTGGCTTCCATAAACGGGTCCAAGCTCTTTGATCGTTTTTGTGTTGGTATATCCGAGGTCTTTTCCCTGTTTGTTCGCGTTTGCTGTCCAAATTGTCTTTTTATCTATAATATCTTTTCTTTCTTTTCCATAGTGTATCTCCGCCAACCTTCTTTCATCTGTGCTTCCTTCAAGAAACCACAAAAGCTCGCTCACAACGCTGCGCCAAGCAAGCTTTTTGGTTGTAATCGCAGGAAAGCTTTTTCTTAGGTCAAATCTCATTTGATATCCAAAAACGCCCCTTGTTCCTGTGCAGGTTCTGTCGTCGCGGTCTTTTCCGTTTTGTAAAATATGTTCAAGAGCATTTAGATATTGCTTCACCTTGTCTTCCTTTTTTTCCAAATCTGAAATTCGACTGTCGCATGTTTTTCTGTCCATGTTTTTTCAAACATTTTTTCTATTTTATCTATTGGCAAAAATGTGTCACAACTATATTTGCCGGGTATGCGGCTCAAATAAAACTCTTCAACAACGTCTATTGTCTGATTAATAATGTTTGGGCCTCCAATTATCCACACTGTTGCTTTCCCGCTCTCTGTTGAAAGATTCATTATTTTTTTGCTTAAGTCTCCGCTTAAGTATTTGTCTGCGCCGGGATAGTCTTCTTTTCTCGTTGTTATTAAAACGTTTTTTCTTTTTGGAAGAGGCCAGGGCATAAGGGGGTCTTCCCATGTTTTAGAGCCCATAACAACAACATTGTTTGTTGTGTTTTTCTGAAACCAACCCAGATCTTTTGAGTTTTTTGGCCAAGGAATAGTTCTTCCTTTGCTTACTCCCCCAAGGTCGTCGCAGGCTAATATTGCTTTAATCATAAGGCCTTCCGCCTTCCTTTTTAGTCTTTTGTTGGGACGCCGTTTTCATCTATAGATCCCGCAGCTACCTGGTAAATGTCGTCAAATGTTATATATTTTTTTATTGCTGCATTAACTTGATCTAGAGTAACTCTTCCCACGCTGTCTGGGTAGCTGTCTATGTGTTGGAGGTCTCCCCAAACGCTAACTGCGCTTAAAATTCCACCCGAAAGACCAGCTGTTGTATCAAAACCAACCTGGTAAGACCCTATTAGCGTAGATTTTGTTATATCAACCTCTTCTTGGGTTACTCCGCCCGATGCCCACTTTTTAACCTCTCTTAGTGTTGCTTTTTCTCCTTTTGCCAGAAGCTCTGGGGCGAATGTTCCTCCTACCATCCAATATCCATCGTTTCCGTTATCAAGTCCGCTTATGCGAGAGTTGATGCCATAGGTAAGCCCCTCTTTTACTCTAACGGTTTGCATTAGGCGGGCTGAGAAATTTCCTCCTAAAATATGTGTTGCAACATAAAGCGGCATATAGTCTTCGTGAAACCTGTCTATTCCAAGCGGAAGCCCAACAACAAAATCTGTGCTAGTTTTGTCTTTCATCGTAACATATGCCTTGCCCGGAAACTTTGTCCCCCTTTGGTTTTCGGGCTTTTTTGCTAGAGGAGAATTTTTCCATCCCCCAAACTCTTTTTTAAGAGCTCTCTCAAGTTCGCCGTGATCAACATCTCCTACAGCAACAACAATCATTCCACCCTTTCCATAGTTGTTTTTGTGAAAGTCTTGAAGATCTTGTCTGGTCGTTTTTTTAATATCTTCAATAGACCTGTCGTTATCTTCTGGGGCATTTTGATGTCCTTTTGGATAAAAGCTTGTAAGCATGTTGTCAACCGCATTGCCCCTTGTGCTTTCCTTTTTTCTCTTATAGCTGGTGATCATTCTTTTCTTTGCCTTTTCTAGGTCTTCCTCATTAAAGGCTGGGTGTTGGAGCTGTTCCGAAAGAAGGCTTAAAACCATGTCAAGGTCGTCAGAAAGGAATTTTGCATAAAAACCAACGCTGGACTTTCCATTTGAAATACTAAGTCTTGCGCCAGCTCTTTCTAGCTTGTCGCTAATTTCAAATTTCGTTTGTTTGGTTGTTCCTTGGTCTAACATAGAAGAAACTAGGTCGGGTATTCTGGTGTTGTTTTTGGCATAAATATCTCCACCAATTAGGCTGCCGTTTATTGTTATAACACCAGAGCCTCTCTTGAGAGTTAAAAGCCTTATTCCTTTAACGGGCTCTGAGTCAACAACTTGTTCTGCTAGCGTTTTTTCGCTTTCTTTAGAAAAATATTGTTTTTTCATTTCCTCCAGATCTTTGGCGCTTGCAACCGGCCTTCCTTTTTTCTGTTCTCCGGATGTTTCTGGAATAAAATATCCTACTGTGCTTAAGTCGTCTGTAAAATATTTTATTACAGCAGCCCTAACAGATTCTGCTGTAACGGAGCCAATCAGGCTTTCATAGTTTGCATATAGGGTCCAGTCTCCCGACGCGATTGCTTCGTTTAAACCTCCAGCAACCGCCATGCTGCCGTCCTGTCCAAATTTCATCGAAGCAACAAGCTGGGCCTTTGCCTTTGAAACCTCTTCTTCGGTTACGCCGTCTTTTTTAATGCTCTCATACTCTGCTAAAATTGCAGCCTCAACTGTTTCGTGTTTTATTTCTGGAGCAAGGTTTGCATATACGGCAAAAAGGCCTGGGTCCTTAAAAAGAGAGTCCCAAATAAAAACGTTTGTTGTCAGTCCTTTATCTGTAATGTTTTTATAAAACCTGCTGTTTTTTCCAGAAGAAAGGATTGTAGACAAAACCATAAAGGAGGCGGCGTCTTCATGTGTTGCCGCGGGGCTTTTGTGTGCTACCCCAACAATGCCCTGTTGTCCAGCTCTTCTTAATATAACCGTTCTTTTTCCCTCTTGAAGAGGTTCTGTTGTATAAACCGTCGGTATTTCGTGGCTGCTTTTTCTAATTCTGCCAAAGTGTTTTTTAATTTTTGCCAAAGCCTCGGCTTCTTCAAAGTCTCCTACCACAGTTGCTGTTGCATTGTTTGGCCAATAAAAGGTATCATAAAACTCTTTTAGCCTTTCAATTGAAACGTTTTCTATATCCGCCTTCCACCCAATTGTTGAGTGGTGGTATGGGTGCGCCTGATATGCTGTTGCCCAAATATGTTCATCTAAAACTCCAGACGGTCTGTTTTGCCCTCTTTCAAATTCGTTTCTAACAACGGTCATTTCTGAAAACCTGTCTTCCTCTTTTATCCAGGCGTTTCTCATTCTGTCTGCCTCTATCTCTATTGCTGTTTCTAGCTCTGAGCTGGGAAGGGTTGCATAATAGTTTGTTCTGTCTAGCCATGTTGTGGCGTTCATTCTTGCGCCTAAAGACTGTAGTAGCTGAAAAACCGAATTTCCTTTTTTTGTGTTGAACTTGTTAGACCCCTTAAACATAAGGTGCTCTAAAAGGTGTGTTGATCCCGTATATCCTATGGCCTCGTTTCTTGAGCCCACCTCATATGTTACCATAAAGGTTGCAACTGGGGCGCTGTGATCTTCTTTGAGCAAGACCCTAAGCCCATTTGATGTCATAAGATATTCTTTAATACCTCCAGACTCTTTAACATATTCAAACCCATAGTGTTGTTTTTCTTGTGCCATTGTTATTCCTATAATAATCGTTAAAATTAATGTGAGTTTTTTCATTTTATTTCCTTTTTTTGACTGTAATAAAAATCTTTAAAACCAAGGAACGAACCTTGGTACTTTATCCATATAATCTAAATATTCTTGTCCAAAAATACCAATAAGGTATTCTTCTTCTTTAATAACTATTTTTGACCAAATTGCGTGGTGAAGGGGCAAGAAAAAAAGCAACAAAAAAGACCCCCAAAAAAGAGCATATAAAATGGTCATATGATAAATAATTGCTGTATAAACTGGGTGTCTAATAAATCCATATATCCCACCCCTTGAAAGCCTTAAACCTCTTTCTTTTGGTGGAAGGCTAAACAAAACCCAAATCAAAAGAATTACAAGGTCTATTGCCACAAGAAAAGCTAGGGCCCAAAACCACGCACCGCCCAAAACAAACGTTTTAAGTGGAAGCTCTGTCTCTATGTAGTGAATGGCGTGTATTAAAAGCAGGGAAAGGATTAGGCCTGGCGGGCCAACGTTCCACAGCCTAAAATAGTGTTTTGGGTTTAGCCATTTTCTTAGGTCAAGCAACGTGTTTTCTCTCTCCAAAAATTCCTGATCCGATCCTTACCATTGTTGACCCACAAGAAACTCCTAGTAAAAAATCTCCGCTCATGCCCATAGACAGGGTTGTCATTTTTTGTGCTGGTAAAATATTTTTGTTTATATCTAAAAAGATTGTATTTAGAAGGATAAAAGCTTTTTTGGTTTCTTCTTTTTTGTTTGTTGGGGGCCCCATTGTCATTAGCCCTTCTATTTTAATATTAGAAAGGTTAAAACATTTAATAATTTCTTTTTTTTCTTCTGGCTTAAAGCCACCCTTTGTTTTTTCTCCGCTTGTATTAACTTGAATTAAAACTCTTTGTTTTTTTGAAAGCGCTTTCGCTATTTTAGATATTTTTTCAGCTAAACGATAAGAGCCAACAGAGTCTATTGTGTCAAAAAGATTAATGGCTTTTTTTACCTTGTTTGTTTGGAGCGGGCCTATCAGTCTTTTTTCTACAAGGTTAATATTTGAAATCTTAAAAAACTTGTTCTCTGCCTCTTGAACCCGGTTTTCTCCAATAGACCTAACGCCCAGCGATATTATTTCTGAAACCTCTTGTGAAGACCTTGTTTTTGTGGCAGCAACTATTGTTATTTTTTTGCTGTCATTTTTTTGAAATATTTTTTCTTTAACTTTCTTTAGGTTTTGGGCTATTTTCTTCTGTTGTTGGTGTTTCATCTGTCTTTTTTTCTTCTTCTGAAATAATTCTTGTAATAGAAGACACCTTTGTTCCTTTTCCAAGCTTAATAAGCCTAACTCCCTGTGTTGCTCTTCCAATAGATCTAATTTGTGAAACCGGCATTCTAATTAAAACTCCGTCATCTCTAATAATCATCAAGTCGTCTGTTCCAACAACCTCTTTAATAGTTATCATTTTGCCTATTTTTTCTGTTGTTTTTACAGTAAGAACTCCCTTGCCGCCTCTTTTTTGAGCTCTATATTGTGCAATCTCAGTTCTTTTTCCAAACCCATTTTCCGTTGCAACAAGAACCGTTCCCTCTCTTTTGATTAAGAGCATTCCAACAACCCTGTCGTCTTTAGAACTTAGGGTTATTCCTTTAACTCCCATTGTTTTTCTTCCGCTTGGCCTAATTTGTTCTTCAGAAAATCTGATGGATTTTCCGTTTCTTGTTCCTAATAAAATATCATTTTCTCCTGTAGAAACTCTTGCTTCAATAAGTTTGTCTCCCTCTCTAATTTCTACCGCATATATTCCTTTTTTTCTTGGGTTGGAGTAGGCTGAAAGTTTTGTCTTTTTTACTATGCCCTTTTCTGTGGCCATGACAACAAAATGATCTTCGTGAAATTGGTTTTGCTTAACGCCAATAAATGCACTCACCTTTTCGTCTGCTTCACAACCAATAAGATTAACAATAGCTCTTCCTTTTGCTGCTCTTCCACCCTCTGGAATATCATAAACCTTTAACCAATAACACTTTCCCTTGTCTGTAAAAAATAATATATAGCTGTGGGTGTTTTCTACAAATAGGTGTTCTGTAAAATCTTCTTCTCTTGCTGTTTGTCCTTGAACGCCTCTTCCCCCTCGCCTTTGTCTTTTATATGTGCCAACGCTTGTTCTTTTGATATATTGGTTGTGGGTTATTGTTAAAACCATATCTTCTTCTGCTATCATATCTTCTATGCTAAGATCTGTAGCTTTTTCAACTATTTCTGTTTTTCGCTCTTCTCCATATTTTTCTTTAATTTCAATAAGTTCATCTTTAATAATTTGCATTCTTTTTGTTTTGCTTTCTAAAATACCCTTCAGCTCTGCCATATATTTAATTATGTCCTTGTATTCAGCAAGAATTTTTTCTGTTTCAAGGCCTGTTAGTTTTTGAAGCTTCATATCTAAAATTGCCTGTGCTTGTTTTTCGGACAATTTAAAGCCCCCAACAAGGCCGGCTTTTGCTGTTTCTGGGTCTTTGCTTTTCTTAATTGTTTCTAAAACTTTATCTATATTATCTAAGGCAATTTTTAAGCCCTCTAAAATGTGGGCTCTTGCTTCCGCTTTTCTCAAATCAAACTCTGTTCTTTTAACAACAATATCTTGTCTAAAAACAAGAAAAACGTCTAACAATTCTTTTAAAGACATTATTTTTGGTGTTCCGTCTACAAGGGCTAATAAAATTATTCCGAAAGTATCTTGAAGTTGTGTTTGTTTATAAAGCTGGTTTAAAACAACTTCTGGGACAGCGTCTCTTTTGGTTTCAATAACAATTCTCATTCCATCTTTATCTGTTTCATCTCGAAGTTCTGCAATTCCTTCTATTTTTTTGTCCCTTGCTAAGTTTGCAATTTTTTCAATTAAACCTGCCTTATTTACTTGATATGGAATTTCTGTTATTATAAGAGAGTCTCTTCCTTTGTTGTTTGGTTCAACGTGAGCCGTTCCTCTCATTTTAACCTTTCCTCTTCCGGTAGTGTATGCTTCTCTTATTCCGTCCAAACCTAAAGCCTTTCCCGCGGTTGGAAAATCTGGACCTTTTATATGTTTCATTAAATCGTTTACTTCGCACTCTGGGTGGTCTATAACCTCCACTAGGCCGTCAATAATTTCTATAAGATTGTGTGGTGGAATTTTTGTTGCCATACCAACAGCAATACCTTCTGATCCATTTACTAAAAGGTTTGGAAAAACTGCCGGAAGAACCGCTGGTTCTTTTAGTGTTTCATCAAAATTGTTTGTCCATGCAACTGTTTCTTTATCAAGATCTCTTAATAGCTCTCCCCCTATTTTAGACATTCTTGATTCTGTATATCTCATTGCCGCAGCTCTATCTCCGTCTACAGAACCAAAATTTCCTTGTCCTTGAACAAGCTGATGTCTCATAGAAAAGTCTTGTGCCATTCTAACCATAGCATCATATATTGAACTATCTCCGTGTGGGTGATATTTACCTAAAACATCTCCAACAACCCTTGCAGATTTTTTATATGGCCTATTCCAATAACAGCCCAAATCATTCATACCATATAAAATTCTTCTATGAACCGGTTTTAGTCCGTCTCTTGCATCGGGCAATGCCCTAGACATAATAACGGACATTGAATAATTTAAATAGCTTTCTTCTAGTTCTGTTAAAAGCTGTTTGTCTAATGTATTATCTCTTCCTATATCCATTTTATATGTCTATGTTTGTAGCAAACTTAGCCCTTTCTGTAATAAATTTTCTTCTATGTTCTACCTCTGTTCCCATTAATTCTCTAAACCTAACATTTGTCTCTTCTTCTTGAATATGATCAACGGTTACTTGCATTAATGTTCTTGTTTCTGCATTCATTGTTGTTTCCCAAAGCTGTTCTGCATTCATTTCCCCAAGACCTTTGTATCTTTGAATATTAATTTTTGCATTTTCATTTTCAGATTCTAATCTTTGTATAACAACATCTCTTTCTTCGTCTGTATATGCATATCTTTCTTTTTTTCCTTGTTTAATTTTATAGAGGGGTGGCATTGCCATATATACAAAACCTCCCTGAACTAAGCTTTTCATTTTTCTCCAAAAAAATGTTAATAATAATGTTCTTATATGACTACCATCTACATCAGCATCTGTCATAATTACAACCTTATGATATCTTAATTTTTCTGGATTAAAACTGTTTGGATCTTCTTCGTCTTCACCAAAACCACAACCAAGTGCTGTAATAATAGATTGAATTTCGTTATTTGCTAAAAGTTTATCTTCTCTTGCTTTTTCTGAATTAATAACCTTTCCTCTTAGTGGTAAAATGGCTTGAGTTCTTCTGTCTCTTCCTTGTTTGGCTGTACCGCCAGCAGAATCTCCCTCAACAAGAAAAATTTCACACTGCATTGGGTCTTTATTTGAGCAATCAGCTAGTTTTCCAGGAAGGGTTGTAGATCCTAAAGAAGATTTTTTTCTAACAAGCTCTCTTGCTTTTTTTGCAGCTATTCTAGCTCTTGCAGCTTCTGCTGCTTTTTCAATAATTCTTTTACCTACCTTAGGGTTTTGTTCTAAAAATGCTTGTATACCATCGTAAACAACATTGTCTACAAGACCTTTTACTTCTCCATTTCCTAATTTTGTTTTTGTTTGTCCTTCAAATTGAGGTTCTTGTACTTTTACAGATAAAACAACTGTGAGACCTTCTCTAAAATCATCTCCGGAAAGAGAAAATTTTTCATTTTTTTTAGTTTTTATCAAATCATTTTTATTGGCATAACTATTTAAAGCTCTTGTTAGTGCAGATCTAAATCCAGATAAGTGTGTTCCTCCCTCAATTGTATTTATATTATTTACAAAAGAAAAAATATTGTTATTATAATTAGTACTATATCTTAGCGCTAAATCAACCGGCACCTCTATATCTTCTTTTGAAACAACAATAACTTGCTCATGAATTAAATCTTCCCCTCCATCTAAATATCCTACAAAATCAGATAATCCTCCCGGAAAACAATACTCAATAGAAGAATCTTCTATTTCATTATTTAATATAATAGAAAGGTTTTTATTTAAATATGCTAATTCCTTTAATCTTCCTTTAATTGTATCTTCTTCAAAGCCTCTATGAGTAAAAACAGAGTGATCTGGTTTAAATGTTATTATTGTTCCTGTCTTTGAACTTTTTCCAATTTTTTCTAAAGGAGTAGTTGCTTCTCCAATTTTATATTCCTGTTTATAATGAAATCCATCTCTGTGAACTTCTGCAACTAAGTGTTCAGATAATGCATTAACAACAGAAACACCTACTCCATGTAATCCACCTGAAACTTTATATGTATTTTTATCAAATTTTCCTCCAGCATGTAAAATTGTCATTACTACTTCTAAGGCTGGTTTGCCTTCATCTTTATGAATTTCAACTGGAATACCTCTACCATTATCTTCTATAGAAATTGTTCCATCTATTTTAATATTTACAATGATTTCAGTACAAAATCCAGCTAAGGCTTCATCTATACTATTATCAACAACTTCACTAACTAAATGATGATATCCTCTTTTACCAACATCACCTATATACATAGCAGGTCTTTTTCTAACTGCTTCTAAACCTTTTAATACAGATATTTTATCTGCGCCATAATTATTTTTATTACTCATTTATTCTCACAGGCATCAATAAAATTATTGTTTTTTGATCAGTTTCTTTTGGTAATAAAAGTACAGCTGAATTTTCATCTTTAAATGTTAATACAACATCTTCTAATGGATATCTTGATATAGCTTCTTTTAAATATGTAGCATTAAACCCTATAGCTAACTCATTTCCTTTATACTCAGCTGTTTTAATAGGAGCGTGAACAGTTTTGCTTTCAGGTTGATTTACACTCTTGAAATAGACCCTTCCCTCTGAAAAATTTAAAGAAATTTGATTTGTGTTTTTATTTGTAGCAATAGATGTCGCTTTTATATTACTTAACATTTCAGTTTTTTGAGCTGTTAATTTTTCTGAATTTTCTGAAGGTATAACGGCATTATAATTTGGAAATTTTTCATCTATAACTTTAGAATAAAAAACATCCTTACCATTATTTAAAAAAACATAATCTTCACTAAAAATCAAAGATGCCTCCTTTTGTCCTTCAAGAAAAATATTTAAAATGTTTAAATATTTTTTAGGTATAATAAATCCTTTTTGAATATTTGTTTCATTCTGCTTTGTAATTTTAACAAGTCTATGACCGTCAGTTGCAACAAAATCAATGCTTGCTTCATCAAAATTAAAATATGCACCATTAAGAGCAGGTTTAGTAGGTTCTGCATTTATAGCATACAATAAAGAATTTATAATATCTTTTAACTTACTTGTTTCTATAGTAAAAAGAGCTTCATGTTTATTTTCGGGCATATCAGGATATTCTTGGAAAGGTTCTGTTGGGATATCAAAAGATATACCTTTTTCTGATTTTATATTTATATGAGGACCAGCAATATCTATATCAACTCTACCTTCATCTATAACAGAAATAATATCATTA
>NHJO01000011.1 GCA_002169695.1 bacterium TMED217 | reverse complement strand
TTCTTTTTTGAAGACTTCTTCTTTTTTGAAGACTTCTTCTTTTTTGAAGACTTCTTCTTTTTTGAAGACTTCTTCTTTTTCTTTTTCTTTGACTGGGCTATTAAAGATTCACCTAAACGTACTTCTCCTGTAGAGGAGATATGTATCCCTCCTGCTAAAATAATACATAGCAGTAGCCGAATAATTTGTCTTATCATAATGGGTTGTAACTTCGGATTACATCTGTAATTTGAAAAAGTTTGGTATAACTACCAAACATTATTTAAATAAATTTTTTAACCATCTATTTTACAACAGCGAGGCAATTTGTCATATGCAGACTTATCAGCAATAGTACTATTCGCCATGTACCCTGCGTCAGCTATTTTTGCTTCAATTTGAGAAATACTGATTTTATCAGCATCAAAAACAACTTTACCTATTTTTTTTTCAAGATCAACACTGATTTTTATTAACCCATCAATTTCAGAAACAGCATTTTCAATATTCGTTTCGCACATACCACACATGATAGTTGGAAGCGAGATATTAGCTTCTTTCGCATTCGAAACACTGCAACCAATACCTATTAAAACAATAAAAAACGATGTTATTATTAATCTATTTCTCATATTATTATTCTCCTTTATTTTTTATAATATGAATATACCAAACAAAATTGGAAATTTATATCTAACCAATTTGTCTGTGGAAAATGGTCTCCCAAGTTGAAATATTACCCCCTGTTTTTACAATTGATATTCCTGAAAAAGCTATATATTTGGGAAGTACAATATCCTTTGTGGCATTGTGAATGGATTCTGCATTAAATGATCCATATGCAAAACTAAGATGTGGATCAAAAGTAAATTTTCTTGATGTTCCTATTTTTCTTTTACAAAAACTATATAGAGATTGTAGTTCTTCATTATTATCTATGGAAAGATATAAAGATTTCCATTTTGATTTTCCAGTTTTTAATCTTTTTACTTTCACAGAAAATTGATCTCTTGTTTTTGCAACATTATTAATTATAGGTATAACCTTTTCTAAATCAGTATTTAATCTACTATAAATCGTACAATGAGGATCAAAGGGTATTGAATTCAATCGTTTTGATAATTTCATGATAATTTTACGATATTTTGATCTACTATCTTTTTCAAGTGTAAGCCAAATTGAATAATCACTCATTAGTTATTTCTTTAGTATTAGTTTTCTATAATATTTTTAATTTCATTTATTTTTTTGTTTAATTGATCTATAGTATAATCATTAGATTCTTTCGTTTTTTTATTTTTCCGAGCAACTATCTTTTCTTTTGCTCTTCTAGAATTAATTGATAACACTGGATCCATTCCAACGGCACTATCAAGTAGATCAAAATGTAATGTGTTCCCATGCAATCCAATTTGATTAATAACAGCCATTCGAACAAAACGGTCCTTATCATTTAAATACAATAATAAATGATCTAAAGTCTTTGGTCTATATTTTTGGTATTTTCCAAGCTCAGATATAATAGTTGGTCTAGATCCCCAACTGAATTTGCCATATTCGATAAGTTCTTTTAAACGATTATAATTATATCTGCTCCTTACTTGCCCGAAATAGAATAGCGCTGAACGTCTGATAATATCATTATGGGACTCTGTGTTTAACAAACCATCAACATATTTTTTTGCGCTGGAAGAATCAACAATAGATAAAACCTTAAATGCATCTGCAATTGCATAATAACTTGTATCTGACCTAATTATATTTTGTAAAAATTCACTTATACCTGAATCACCAATTCTATGTTTTAATATATTAATAAAAGACCTTTTTACCCTATTGTCACTTTCATCTTTTAGCCATAAAAGGTCAGAAGAGTTGATTTTTGGTTTAAGCTTCCCATAAGCGATGCAAGCCTCTTTTCTTACTCCCCAAAAATTATCACTCCTTGCCGCGTCCAATAATATATACTCTACAATTTTTCTACCTTTTTTCTTAGAAAGTTCATGCGCAGCCCAAATTCTATCAAGCGCATTATTTGAGTTAACCAATTGATGTTTTAAGTCTGCTACAGATTTCTCCATTTTAAGTTTACACGGCACTTTCATACCTGAGTTAAAAACCACCATCTTTGGTCTATTAATGCAAGGAATGTCAAAAACAGTATCCTTTTCATTAACCCATATAATTTTCTCTATTATTTCTCCATTGTCAATTATTAATGTAATTGGCATTTTAAAGATACTAGTGTTTTCCAAATTCTGAGTCTGTTTCACATGTACTGATAATTGTTTTTTTCTATAATTATGTGACCAAGAAACTTCATATTCAGGATAACCCGGTTCATAAACCCATTGCCTGAAAAACCAATCAAGATTTTGACCTGTCGTTTCCTCTATAGATTTTTTTAAATCCATAGTCTCAACATTTTTCATCTTATTTTGTTTTGTATAATGCTGAACTGACTTCCAAAAACCATCTTCTCCTAAAACATCTCTAAGCATATTTAATATCAAACTCCCTTTTGCATATACATGACTACTAAATAATTCAAAAGGTTCAGCATAATTGAAATCTACTGTTGGCCGCCTTTTTGCTTTATCCGTTTTCATATAGCCACGAATCTCTCCAAGTCTAATATAGTCTCCCTCATTTTCCCCTTTGTCTTTTGTTAAATATAAACGTGAGAAAAAAGTTGCAAACCCCTCATTAAGCCATATGTTTGACCAATTCCTCGTTGTAATCATGTTACCGTACCACTGATGTGCTAACTCATGTGCCACGAGGCCATCACTGCTATGATCTGGCTGCGCCTTAGAATCATGCATAGTTCTATCAGTATTATGCGTGAGAGTAATATTTTCCATCCCTCCCCACATAAATTCTGAGACAATAGCCTGGTCATATTTTTCAAATGGATAATTAACACCAGTTAATTCATTAAAATAATCTAACATATCTGGAGTTTTACCAAATGAGCGATAAGCCTCACTCTTATTTTCTGGATATACCCAATAATTTATAGGAACTTTATTATATTTATCCTCAACCTTTACATAATCACCTACTACGAAAGAAATTAGATAACTAACCATAGCATAATTCTCTTTCCAATGAAACGTATGGGTGCCATCTTGATTATCAGTTTTTGATACAAGCTCACCATTAGAAATAGCTTTCAAATTCTTATCAACTGTTATCTTACATTCAAACGTTGCCCTATCATTGGGATAGTCATAAAGAGGTACCCAATGATGATTATCAGTTTCTTCACCTTGTGTCCAAGCTTGGAGTCTTCTATTTGGGTATGATGAGTCTGGTTTAAAAAAGTATAATCCTGTTCTTGGTGTTGCTGTATAATTTATAACTACGGTTAACGTATCTGACCAACTGAATGCTTTTACCAAATCCATATGTAACTTCTCTTCACTTTGAAAAAAAGGTATATCTTTGTCACCTAACCTTACCCTTCTAACAACCATATCTTCAGCATCTAAATCTAAATTAGAAACGGAAGAACCAAGAGGGCTAAAAGTATGAGATACTTTACCAATAACTTTCTCAGCTAATAAATCTAATCTGATATCGATTACACTATGGTGGATATCAACCTTACGATCAGGTGTTGAACGATAATATTCTTGTTCCGATTGAATAGATGATAATAATAATAGAATAAATATAATTATATTCACAATCGAGTCCTTTGTTAACTCTAGAAATTATCATATTAGAGTAATAAAGACCATTTATCATTTTCAAAATAATAAAGCTCAATAAATAATCAGCAAAAAAAAAGGAGCATATGCTCCTTTTTCATAAAACTCTACCCAAGATACCTTCGAAGACTCTTACTCCTTGATCGATGCCTTAATCTCTGAATCGCTTTTTCTTTTATCTGCCTAACTCTCTCTCTAGTTAAATCAAACTCTTCACCAATTTCATTGAGAGTCATCGCACTATCACGATTAATACCAAAATACATTTCAAGAACTGATCTCTCACGATCAGATAATGTATCTAAGGCACCTGTTACTTCTTCAGACATAGACTCACGCATAATATTTGCTTCTGGCTCTTCTGCCTGATCATCTTCAATAATATCTAATAGACTACTATTTTCACCATCCTGAAAAGGAGAGTGAAGCGAACTGTGTCTTCTTGAGTATTGCATCGCCATAAGAACTTCATCGCCACTCATTTCCAACTGATTTCCTATTTCATCACCCTTTGGTTGTCTCTCTACTTCCGCTTCAAGCTTTTCAGCAGCGCGTGTAATTTTTGTGATTGTACCTACACGATTAAGGGGTAAACGAATTAATCTTGATTGTTCTGCTAGAGCCTGTAAAATTGACTGTCTAATCCACCATACGGCATAAGAAATAAATTTAAATCCTCTTGTATGATCAAAACGCTTTGCTGCTTTTATCAACCCAAGATTACCTTCATTAATAATATCAGCTAATGAAAGGCCATTACCTTGATATTTTTTAGCTACAGATACTACAAAACGTAGATTTGCCTCGACTAATTCTTTCATTGCTAGCTCATCATTATTTTGTATACGTATCGCTAGTTCAACTTCCCTCTCTGGTGGTAGAGGATTATACTTTCCAATTTCAGCAAGGTACATACTTATACTACCGCTAGATACCTTACTAGCTTTTTTTGATTTTGCAGTAGCTCCTTTACCAGCAGCCTTTTTCTCTCCTTTGGAAATTGCTTTAACTTCTTTTTCTATTTGCTTTGGGTCTACTTTTTCTTCTGCTTTTGCTTTTGTATTTGTTTTTGGCAAAGTGTTGGCTCCTAATTAATTATATATAAATAGCTTTGATTAAATCCGGCGATATTACAAAAAAAAAATTTATTTAATAAACATTATCTTTGAAGTCTTTATATTTAAACCAGAGACCATCTTTATAATGTAAACACCACTAGGAAGTAAATAATCTTTATTAGTATTTGGTCTCCAAATAATTTTTCCAGTTTCTTTTTCTTTTGATGATAAATATTTATTGTAAACACTATTACCTGAAATATTAAAAACTGATATCATCGTTTCATTATTTTTAAGAACTTTAAAAGGGATAACTACCTGACCATTAAATGGATTTGGATATGCAGGGTATAACTCTGTATTTTGAGGAATTATTACATCTGAATCATTGTTTTGAACTGCACCAAATTCTTGATGATTTATGATCTCTTCTTTTGTAATAATAACAAGCTCACCAGCTCCAATTGATACCCAATTTACAGGGCTACTACTTGCAGGTGGACTACTCATAACAGAAAAGAAAGACTCTGACTCATTATATTTCAAACCATTATTTCCACCGTATATGTACAAAGATTCTGAATCAGAAAAAATCCAATTAAGCATATAAGGACTAATACCGGCCTCAATCATTAGAGAAACGGCTAACTCTAAACCTACCAATACATCACCAGAAATATAAATTTGTTTCATTATTAACAACATTATGAGTTCTGAATCAACAACAGAGTTCCACCCAGCATCTCTCCAGTCACCATTTCCAAAGGTTTGTGGTGGATGTTGTTCAAGCCAAGAATCATCCAATCCATTATTTGTAATGAGATCATATAAAACCTCTTTGGATGCACCACCATTATGAACAAAAGAATAAGTTCTATCTGATTCAAAAACCCAAGGGTGTGGATTAGGGATTGCACTGGCTCCAGAAGTTGCAGTTCTGATATGTGCAATTGCAATATTTTGTTCTGGTTGATTAAAAACACCATTCATAACAGACCAATAATTCAAAGAATCTTGATTCGCAGGAAGTGTAGACCTGAAAACAGAATCATTAACATTGTCTTGGTTTATTCCATATCGTATAACTGCCCAGCCATCTTGATTATACTGACTTTGATCAAATAATGCATCAAGTTGAGAGTTAACAAAATTTAATTCTTGCTGATTAGTCAAATTCAAACTATAACCACTCTTTGAGATTACCGCCCAAATTCGGCAGCCTAATAGTTCAGATGAAAAATAAAACAATAAAAATAATGTATATGTTAATCTAGTCATGTACCAATTTCAGAATTGAAATTTCTAGAATGTCATATCAATAGAAAAGCCAGATATTGTTTTAAACACACCAAAGGACCTTATTACATAATCAAAACGTACTCGTGGTCCTCTAGGGATTTTATAATTAACTCCAGCGCCATAGCAAAGCCCCTGTTCAGCATCCTTCATAAAAAGGTCAGAATGACCAACTCTTAATGATACAAGGCCATTATATGAGTACTCAAGACCAGCATTGATATACTCAACATTATTATTCGGGTGGTTAGCATCTCCAGACAGAGTAAGCCTGTGAATATTCGAAAATGTATAGTCCTTACTAATTCCAAAGCGGAATAAAAGAGGCATCGGCCATTTTGCGGCATCTAAGTGACCATCAATTTTGTCATTGTTACCATAAATAGTTTCATCAACATCATGATCTATAGCTGTGTTTATTCCATCCATACCCATTTTATCACCAAAATTTGAAATACTCATACCAATCCTCATCCCACCAACAGTACGGAATAATGTTCCGATATCAAAAGAATTTGCGCTAGCTTTCATTTGCCAGATTTTTTCTTGTACATATTTATATTGAATCCCAAATGAAAACTGATCTGTTAATTTTCTTGAATATGCGATACCCATAGCTAGATTGCTTGCATTAAACTTTTCACCTGTTCCTTCTGGCATATCAACGGTTCTAACCATCATTTCATCCATGCCAATAGAAGTATAAGAAAATCCAATTGCATCAGCAGAAGACAATGGTATAACAACTCCACCATAATAATACTCAGTTTCTACTAACCAAGGTGAGTGATAGAACTGAACCGAAGGCCTATCTATGTTAACAATACCTGCGGTATTCCAATAAAGAGCGCTTACATCATTTGCTACGGAAACAAATGCTCCTCCCATTGATAGAGATTTAGCGCCTGAACCAATCTCTAAAAAAGAAGCTGCAGTCGTAGCCACATTTGTTTGAGATAATAAAGTACTTACAAAAATAAAATTTATTATGAGACCTGATAAATACTTCATTTGATCACCGCAAACTTCCCAGTTGTTTCACCAACCCCAGGAGCATCAATGTGATATAGATAGACTCCATAGGCAATCTCTAGACCATCTTTACTTAATAAGTCCCAAGACGCTGCACCGCTCTCAAATCCAGATTGATGTTCAATCGTATCTACTAAATATCCAGACAAAGTAAATATCTTTATAGTACACTGACTAGGAAGGTTGATAAAATCTAATTTTCTTGGCCCTCGGCCTGATGTAAATACGTGTCTTGGCTCCCATGAGGCAGCAACAACATAAGGATTTGGAACGACCGCAATATTACCTAGCTGTATTTTTGCTGAGTCACTATTGACGCTTGATTGCGTAGATGTAAACTCATAGACATCGTCCTTTGAAAAAGGGCGATATGTAGCGAGCCTATACTCGTCTCCAGCTTTTGCATGAATGATGTTTACATATGCTGTGTCATAGGTCACTACCTCTGCGTAGGTTGTATCTGTATCGGTTATAACTGTATCAATCGTAACAGTCGCCGTTATATCCAAAGAATCTTGGTAAAACCTTATAAACATGTATGGCGCCTGTTGCGCATTGCCCTCATATGGTTGTATCAAAATAGGTTCATCTGGATCCCATTCATCATCGCGATCATAGTCAAATATTCTAAAATCAGGGTAGTCATTATCCGTAACATTTTTTACTCTAAATGGGGTGCTAACATCCCGAGTACATTGAGTCACTGAATCACCAATATTCCCTTCAAAAATCAAATGAAAATCTGCTGGATATAACCTCTGCGCTGTGATTTCTTGCCTATAATTTGTTTCTCCAATAAGCCAACCAGTGGAGTCATAGTTTACACCAACAATATGATTTTGCAATTTTATCCTCATACCATCAAATATTGGATTGCTTATCTCATTATTCATCTTTGAACTCTGATATAATGGAAAGTATTTATAAGATATATCTGCCTGCCCAGCGGTCAATAATTCAGAACTAAATGCAGTAAGGATACCTGAAGCTGGATTAATGGTGTAATCTAATCCAAAAACATAGTCAACACTACCATCAAGAGAACTCAACATCACTGAAGACGTATCAATATAATCTCGACCAAGCTTCGCACTGCTATCTGCTAAGGCTATCAACTCAACAATTTCATGGTCACTTAAAACACTAAAAACCACATCCTCTTCTGATTGCAGACCATTAAAAACAACTTTATAGGTATGGTTATCTAAAATAGCATAGGGATCTACAACGTCTAAGCTCATATTCCCAGTTCCGTGCCCTTGCAAATGAGAAACAAATTTCTGGTCAGGATCAGCCATCGTATTTGGTGGTACATACCCAGCTACAACAGAATTTGGTACAGCAACTCCTGCATTTTGGCTGAGCTGAACAACGTTACCTTTCAAATCAAGATCTAGCACTATCGAACACTCCGATGGAGCTATTGGCTGAAGATTTTCACTCTCGCTAAATCCTAAATCAAAAAAATCTATGTCATATCCTTTATCATAGGCTGTAACTGCATAATAATATTTTTGCCCATTAACCACACCTGAGGAATCAATATATGAATATTTTAGGCCAGCATCTTCACCCATATCAAACTGGACACCATTAAATCCAACAGGATGAGGACCTCTTAGGCTGTCAGCGATATCATAAATGACCAATGGTTTTTTAAATGTAATATTGCCATAGGCATCAGTTACAGTATATGAATCAATAAAACCTGCATCCGTACTCCTATATACTCGATAACCTTCAAAATCCATACCGTATACAGGGTCCATTGACTTCTCAGCAAAATCGTCCCAGTATAACGTAACCCTTCTATCGCCTGGAACCACAGTAAGAGCAGGCTTAAGAGGAGGCTTTGCAAAACTATAGTCATTATCATAAATATTTTGCATTGTATTAGTATTACGCAAAATATCAGCCATGTCATTACCAAATACCATAGCAATAGCAAATTTTTTCTTTTCACCTGGGTGAAGGGTTATGTATGCTGATCCATATAGGAAGGTTTGGTCAACATTCTGATTTGGAACTTGAAAAACGCCCGGCTTGAGCTGCCCCCACATTACCTCATCATTATCAGGTCGTATACTTGGATAAGTTGCAGAATAAAAACTAGTTAAACCGATTTGGTCAGACTCATCGTTATCAGTTGTCTCAAAATTTGGCTCGCCTAGATCTGGTATTCCATTGCCCTCAGTGCCGTCCTCATCTGGCCCAGGATATTCTAGATGATATGTTCCTAGCCCATCTGCTCCTATATCATCCCTATCTACTAACCAGTCCCCGTCATTATCAATTCCATCAAACTGACTCTCGTCTATCATCCCATCCCCATCATTATCAATTCCATCATTTGGATTACCAGGCGACTCTAAAAACGCCCAACCAAAATATGCTGGTACAAAGCCCCCATTTGCAGCACTCCATCCATCATGGTCCCACTGATAAACAATATCATTGTCAACATCAAAGTAAGCATCATCATCTGAAAAATCTCCATTTGTACTTCCAATATCAGCATCTCCATACATACCAAATACAACACTATCTAACGTTTTATCACTTACGTTCTCTATCTGATATGTAATAATAATAATATCCTCGGCAGCAGGATGATTCCATTGATAAATACGGGTATCGAGTTTTATTCCTAATCCACGCTTAGCGCTATCTTCTGCGGAACCCGTAAATGGAAAATAAAAGAATTCATCATTATACTGGTCATCCATAACATAGTAACTCTCCTGATCCGCACGAACATATTTCCCATATGCCCCATTCCAGTAACCATCCCAATCTTCTGCTCTATTCGGCCAACTTTCAGGCCAAGAGCTTGGAATCGTATTAATCGCCATATAGTCCTGATTAGGATTTGCATATCCCGGCTGCGGTTCAAATCCCCACTGATAACCAAAAGGAGACATGTCTCTTAAACCAATAGCACCATCCGAAACAATATGTTTTCTATTTCCACTAGAGTCAACTACACTCGCAGCTATAACCGGAGTAAACTCATAAAAATAAGAATTCCCAGACCCAATTGGATAAATTCCAGAGAATTGCCCTCCGCCATCTCCAATACCGCCAAAATTATAGAACCTATTCATAATCCTATTACCAGTATGATCAGAGTATTTTCTATCAATAACAGCACTTTCTTTAGGAGTACTCCTCTCAGGAGGATCAGAAATAATTCTTTTTCTGTGAATCTCTTGAGAGAACAATAAAGTCAAAAACATTAATATTACTAAATAACTTTTCATACTATTTCATGCTAATACTAAATCCAATTTTTACTTGCCTAGGACTAGAATAAAAATCTGGGCGTGTTAGGTATTGATCAAGTGTATTAAACCCTGGTCCACTTATCTGCGGTGTATAGGTAGACAGCAGAGTATAGCTAGAACGGCCAGTGTCATTATAAACCGTCAATTCATTACGAATATCAAAAAGATTATATACATTTATATGCGCAGAGACCTGATATTTATTCAATAAAATAAAATTATAATAACTTCTCATATCAACGTTATAAGTAGCAGGCTCTCTAGCATTATTCTCAAAGGAAGTACGAACACCAACATATTCAGTTGTATATGGGAGACCACTACCATAAGAAAAAACCATGCTCACGCCGGTATTTTTTATTGGATGATAGGTCATCGATGCGTTTAATGTATGTCGCTGGTCCCAATCTAGAGGAACTAAAACTTTCTCTGGCTCAATATTTGCTTGTTCATCATAAAACGCAGCTGCGGGATCTGAAGCATTGCCTTCAGATATACTATAGGTATAATCAACATTACCCGAAAAAGGACCATTTGGCCTTTTTGAAATAGCAACGGTGATTCCCCTAGAATTAGCATAGTCTTTATTGATATAAAGTCCATATCTGTCACCCGCTACAAAAGACTGTACAATCTTGGTAGAGTTTAAGTTTCTGATATCTTTAAAATATCCTGTTACCTCAACACCTAGGTCTTGCCCGATCTGCTGAGAAAATCCCACTTCATACTGGGTAGTTCTTTGAGGCTTCATATCAGCATTCCCCATTGTTGTTCCGACTCCAGAACTTGGAGGTACCTCAAACTCAGGATTTGTATAAAGATAACTAAACCCAGGATTTTGAAAAAAGTGTCCATATGAAAAGTGTAAGTAACCTTTGTCTGTAATTGGAAAAGCTAATGCAAACCTAGGACTCAGCTGAGTCTTTGCATCCACATCCTCATACCATGGATCTCCATATTCATTAGACAAAATTCTGTCTTCATCTGTTTTCATATTTCCAAAATTCATCTCATCATCTGATATCTCTCCATCACCATCCAGATCAAAATACTGATTGATTGGTTTTAAAGGCACTCGATGATTTGGATCTCTCAGATCATTAACGGTTTTCCACTGCGGATCAAAAAAGTCATACCTGAGACCAAAATTTGCGACAATATTATCGGCCTCCATCTTATCTTGAACATAAAAAGAAATTTCTCGAGGATTACGACCGTCGCTACCATAGGAATTATTATTAGGAGAATATAGAGGATTTTGATAGGTTGGTATGAGGCCAGTATATTCAGAGAGTTGTATCTCAATATCTGTTAGAGTAATATTTGTTACTCTGTATTCAAATCCTGTTTTGAACTGATGCTTAGCATTTAACTGACTTGTAAGTTCCGCTTTAAAGGTATTTACAATTGATTTTCTATTATAAGCACCCATAGACTGACCACCAGCATAAAAATTGTTTACCGGCGTATAATCATAAATAGTTGGATTAACATAATAAATATTTGAGTCTAGCTCAGGCCTTTCGGAAAACCAACCTCCTCCCCCACTATCAGAAAATTCATAATCTAATTCATTATAAAATTCTGGATCATCACTTAAATAATTTCTATAATGATTGGTCGATTGTGAAAGCATAATATTAGCAAAAGTTGATTGACTAAGAGATAAATCCATCCTGAATAAATTGCCAATCCGGGTGTTGAAGTAATTGCTCCTACCATCAGGGTTCCACTTGTACAAGTGTGAATAGTATTGACTTATATTATCACTAAACATTCTGTTATAACTCATTTTTATTCTAGGAGTTACTCTCCAACTAAGTTTAACCTGAGTGGTGACCTGCTCATTCCAGTTCATTGGAACCCAATCAAATGCATCATCACCTCTTAGGCTATCAATATAAGTAGGAATGTCTTGATCTGAATCAGGTACATATCCATCACCAATACCAACTTCTTCATTAACAACAAAATTGTTTCCCTCAGGATCCCATACGAATGTGTTAGGATGGAAAATTCTCTGACCATATAAATAGCCATTATTTCTTTTAAATCTTCCAGAAGCGAAAAAAGACAGTTTGTTAGGAATGATAGGACCCTCAACATTACCCTTAATATCAGAAATCCCATTTAAATTGAATTTACTTATTTGCGGAAATAAATCACTATCGCCTGACAGATAACTTCCACTATTATAGCTAACACTGCCAAGATATTTGCTATAGCTACCGTCTTTAGTAACAATATTTACAATACCTGACATAGCCTGACCATATTCAGCATTGAAAGTACCGCTTATAAACTGAAGCTCTTGAATAGCATTATTCTCAATTTCAACAGAAACTCCTGAATTAAATGGATCAGTAACAGTAATTCCATCTACCATATAAGCTATTTCGCCACCACGACCACCACGCACATGAATCTCACCATTAGAGCTAACCACACCGGCCTGCAGAGCAATTACGTCCTCGAACTCTTCGACAGGAAGCATTTCTACCTCTTCACTGCTGATATTAGCTTGCGAATAAGTTACATCAGTTTGTATCATTGGCCGACTCGCCTGAACAACTACCTCATTCATACCAATAACACTCTCAGATAATTCAGCGTTTATAGTGGTCGTTAGATCAACCTGAATTCTAACGTCATTCATTAGCAAGTCTTGATATCCTATCATTGTAAATCTAATCGAATATTTCCCAGGAGGAACCTGCAAGATATAATAGTTCCCTTCAGCGTCTGTTGCCGTACCTAAATCAGTGTCATTTATCAACACATTAGCACCAATCATTGGCTCTCCACTATCTTTAATAGTCACCTTGCCAGCCAGTTTTCCGGTAGTTCCAGCCTGGAGTATAGCAGTCACAATCAACATAGAAAAAAGGACCGTTTTAAACTGTATATATTTTATAAACATTTTATACATTTTAATTAAAATATTATAAACATTCACTCGATAAATAAAATAAACTATTTAACAAGAATAAGTTTCTTAACTGAATGAAATTTTGAACTGTGAAGCTCATAGAAGTACATCCCAGATGGAAGCATTTCACCTGCGTCAGACGAACCATCCCATTTTACATTATAAGACCCTATATCTAGATTGTCTTTTACCAACGTCTTAACCCTGCGTCCGAGAATATCATATACACTAAGTGTAAGATCAATACCAATCGGTACATCAAACTGTATCATCGTCTCAGGGTTAAAAGGATTCGGAAAATTCTGGTGGAGTTTAAAAACACCTGGAAGCACGTCCTCATCGGTTGACATTACCACCCCTGTATTTATATCCATAATAGCCAAATTCTCTAAGCTAGCTCCATAAGATATATAGGCAGATTCACCATCATCAAACCCATCATAAGGTGAGTATGCCCCTATCGTTATAGCTACAGTATCATTAATCCCTCCATAATAACTCGTCTGTCCTCTATAAGGCGATATAGAAAGCCATGTATAATCATCGCCCTGTTTAATCTTTATATTATCTACGCCAACGCCATACGCCCAATTTCCACCACAATCATCATAAAATACGCCAATCCTGAAAGTGGTTGCACCATCTAACATATGAGTGATATTATAAATATATGAAGCCCAAGAATTCCATCCAGTAGTGAATGTTGAATCGACTAACTGCCAATTCGCACCATCATCTGTTGTGATTGATACCCACGCTTCTTCTGAATAAATATGCCCTACAGGACAAGGACCCTGAGGCTGAGGAAAGAATAGATCAGCCATTAAATATACAGGGCCAAAGCTAAGATCTGGAACATCTATTAAGTCAGAAAATAAAGCAGCATCAGATGTATTAAACTCAAAACCATCTCCGTTTGCGTCATCATTAATAAAAGCAAAATTCTCAAATGCCTCTCCAGCCCCTTGGTCGAAAGGCTTAGGATAAACTAGATATGTAGATGTT
This sequence comes from bacterium TMED217, assembly GCA_002169695.1. Lineage (GTDB taxonomy): Bacteria > Fidelibacterota > Marinisomatia > Marinisomatales > UBA1611 > TMED80. The sequence continues at coordinate 38,523 of NHJO01000011.1, read as the reverse complement.
GCCACTGATGTATCACCAACACCCCACCATCCAAAAATTAAATCTCCTAGCACAGTTGTATCACTAAAAACAGTACCAATTATCGTTTGAGAAATATCATCATTCTCAAAATCTTCAGCTAATATATCCGGATAGACGCCAAGATCTGCTACTGGAGATGCAAAAATACTAAAATCAAGGTCTAATGTATCAAAATTCATAAAATAGGACGTTCTTTCCATATATTCACCGGCATTTATCTCAGGAAAGTTTATCGTCAATGGGTCCATTAAAAATGGCCCCATTGGAGTAGCACAAACACCATATGAGGACACCGAGGTCCCTTCCTCATATACAGCAGCAACCTCAAAACAATACTCAGTACCATTCTCAAGACCTGTAACAGAGTAATATTGATCAGTTGTAACTCCCGCTGAAACACCACCAACTAAAATCTCATAACTCTGGAACGTACCACACAAACTAGACTCCGTACCATCTCCTCCCCAAACACGGATATCATCTATATACCATGTCTCGCCATTGCCAAGGTCATCCTTATATCTAAAGCCAATATGTACCTGCTCGCCGGCATATGCAGAAATATCAATCAAACGATATGTAATAGTATCTCTAATCTCAAACGCATCAGAGTATCTTAGAAGACTCCAGGTTGCACCTCCGTCTGCAGATATCTCAACCATATTCGAATCATGAGCATCAGCATAATATCCATAACCCTCATAAAATTCTAAATGAGCTGATGAATATGAAGATAAATCAATTGCATTGGTATACATCCGACTATCNATCACGGTATCTTGAACAGAATAACCAGCATATGCGGAATAGGTATCCTCNCCACCATCATCATTACATGGATTCATACCCGAGCCACAGTTAGCACTATCACCAACTGAAGTTCTAAACCAACCNCCNCTCTGATTATCAATCAAATGATCAACATTNACAGTCTGCACAGCAAGAGAACAACTTAAAAAACATTCATCATATAATATTGTTCCAAAATTTGAGCTATCTGGCTCACTCCATTCGAGGTATATTTCTTCATCATAAAAATATGCATCTAAAAATCTCGGCGGACACAGCGTCGGGTCCTGTGACAATAAAACAGTCGAAATAACGAATATAAATGGAATTATTTTAAATAATTTCATATGCCTACTCCTCTTTGGTCTTACTAAAAAATACTATTCTAATAATAATATTTTAGCCGTTTTTATTAAATTTCCGGCTTTTATTGATAAGAAATATAATCCAGAAGACACCTTTGTGCCATAATCATTATCACCAATCCAAGTAATGCTATGCATCCCTTTGACTTTAAACACTTGGTTTATTTTTTTTATTTGCCTTCCTGTTAAGTCCGTGATAATGACACTAACCTTCTCAGATGTGCTAATATTATAATCAACCGTAACCTGCGGATTAAATGGATTTGGATATATACTTTTAATATTTAAAGATTTATTTGTTGGATGTAGAAGATTATTTTCATCGACTCCAACCGTACCAGTATTTGTAAAACGAATTGCATCAAAAACCACAAAAGACCCAATTGAACCACTTGCTACAATATCACGAAGAATAACACTACAGTTTGACCCTTCTGGTAAATCAAGAGCGGCGATGGTTGAAAAATTATCTGTGTTAGATGTTTGATCATATGTTACTAACATTTTGTCGCTAGTGCCTAAATTATTATTTTTTACATAGACCTCATAAATCACTGCAGTAGCTGCATCTAGTCCACTCGGTATATATACATCAATATTATACTCCCCACCCTCTTCAAGTTCAGGTACCCATATCGCATAGTGCCTACTTGTAAGGGCGTCTGAAGTTGAAGGTGCTATCCAACTATCTCCTTGATATCCCACAGCCATTCTATCCCATAATGGACCATAATAGCGTTGAAATCCATTGTCATTATCATCAATAAGCCAAGAAGACTTCCAAAGCCACTCGCTCCTGTTTCCTCTTAGGCTTTCAATCGGATCGGGCTCAGTACCCCACCAACCAAATGGATCTACCGCGTAGCTTAACTGCTCATCAAAAAAATAAGTGTCCTTTCTTATCTCGAAATGTAAATGAGGAGTCTGAGCACAACCTGTATTCCCCGCAAAACCAAGCGTATCACCAGTAGAAACTGTTTCACCGACAGCTGCATTTAGTGGTGGCTCTAGATGCAAATAACAAGAAAAATGACCTGTCCCTGGATGCGCAAGGATAATTATTCCCGTATCGCCATTGGGTGAAATACCTCCAGGGCAAGGGTTTGCTCCAGGAGAGAATGCTGACCAAATCACATAGCCATCGGCTGGAGCTAAAATTGGTGTTCCTGCAGGCATATAATAGTCGACTCCCGCATGACCATCATAGCAAGCTGATCCTTGATCACAATTTGGAAACATAAGCTCTTCTGTGAGATTTATTCCGTCAAATCTTCTAAAATTTCCATCTGTAATATTTGCTGTTGGGAAATGATGATCTACATGATTCTTAAGATCATACTGAACAAAATCTGGTTTCGCATATGGCCGAATCTCTAAAAAAGGAGTCTGTCCATAAAGAAAAAAAAGACAATAGAAAAGACTAATAGATGTATAGTTTCGCATTATTTACTAAATCATATATAATTATTTAAGTACATTAATTATTACAATAGAAGCTATTCATAACTATCTTAAAATAAAATTAAACAATAACATAATTTCAGGAGACAGTGTCGATGAACAATAAATATTGCTTCTTATATATCACCTTATGTGCCTTTATCTATTCTGCAGAAATAGATAGTTCATTTAGTGTTAAATGGCAGACTACACCATGGGGTAGCGGCGGGCTATATCCAGCCGGACCAGCGTGGAGTATGGTTGGCCCTTTTGATTTTGATAATGATGGATTTGGAGATTTTATTGCAACAAGCTCATACACAGGTCAATTCTGTAATGATGCAATGCACTACGAAGCTGTTGCTGATGACTCGATTGCATTAAAATGGGTATATACATTTTCAACCCTCAGTTGTACCTATGATAACTACAGCAGCGTAGCAGTCGGAGATATTGATAATGATCAAAATCCGGAAATACTTGCTCTAATAGATACAAGGCCTGGTGAAACAGGACAAGATGGGCTGCAGATATTTGAATGGAATCCGACTACCCTTTCATTTCCAGAAACACCTACTGCTACTTGGAGTATGCTACTAGACAGTGTTTGGGAAGCTGGACAAATACTAGTAGAAGAGATTGATAATGATGGGAACCAAGAGATTATTGTGTCTGTAATGGATGGCCCTTGGGGATCAACAGGCTCTAGTAGACTAATGATAATTGAACTTGAAAATGGCGACCTTACCAATCCCGTATGGAATATCGAATACGAAGATCCTGTTACAACGAATTGGAGTGGATATAATATATCTGTAGGTGACCTAGATCAAGATGGAATGAAAGAGATATATACTGTTGCCTATGAGTACTACCATATAATCGTATATGAAAATTCAGGTAATCCTGATGAATATGACTACCAAACTGATTTTTATGTTACAAATGAAGTTTCAGAACGCGCAAACCAGAGTATTGTCATTGCAGATATAGATTTAAATGGAACAAATGAAATGTTTGCATTAACCTCCGGCACAAACTCACTCACTGGGACATTGCTCACTCCCGGATATTTTTATACAGTTATCTGCACTACTGGGGTAGACTCCCTTACATTCGAAAACTTTCATTACCTAGCAGAATACCCCGGAGGACTAAGACAGCTTAGTTTAGGCGATGCTGATCAAGATGGAAAACAAAACCTTTATCTAGCAGGACACTATAATGAGGCGATATATGATTGGGAATATAATGTTGGAGATCCCCAAAATAGTGAAAGCTATAGCGAGTCAATGATATTTATGGATGATACTACAGATAATTTTACACCTAACAATGACCAAGGAAAGGTTAGAGTCGCAAAATTGTTTTCAGGAGATATTGATAATGATGGCAATGGAGACGTGGTATTCAGTTCAGGAAGTTTTGCTACAGATAAATCACAGCTATTTATGATTGAGCATGAAGAGGAAACTATTGTTGCTGATGTTGATGATAATAACCTTGATGTAATGCCAAATAAATTAAATTTAAAACAAAACTACCCGAATCCGTTTAACCCAACTACAGCTTTTTATTATAACCTACCTAAGTCAGGCACAATAGAGCTCACGATTTTAGATGCACTAGGTAGAAATATATTGACGATATATGAAGGATATCAAAGATTAGGCAGTCATAACGTATTATGGAATGGAAAAGATCAAAATGGTAATCAAGTGCCAAGCGGCATTTATTTTTACAGATTATTATTTGGAGATCAATCCATCACAAAAAAAATGGTACTTAATCGATAAGCTTATTATTCTTTATTATTGAAGAAGTATGATTAGCATTTTTATTCAAAAGCTTCCAAGTCTTATTATCTTTCTGTTTATATTTTTTCATATTTCTTGTTCATCCTATGAAATAAAAAATAAAAACACTTTTGTATTTGCTACATATGATGATGTAAAAGACTGGGACCCAGCCACAGCCTTTTCCCTCGAGGTCCTACCAATGTCAAATATTTATGAGCCACTTCTTTGGTATGATGCATCAGAAAAAAACCATAAGCTAATTCCAGGACTAGCTAAATCATATAGTAAGTCTAAAGATGCTCTTGAATGGACATTTATTCTTCGAGAGAATGTAAAGTTTCATGATGGAAGTACGTTTGATGCATCAACGGTGAAATTTGTTGTAGAAAGGAATAAAACATTTAACCGTGGCGCTAGCTATATATGGTCTGCAGTAAAAGAGGTCATTGTTCTAGATAAATATAAAGTATTATTTCGCTTGGATTTACCTGTCGCATTGGATAGGATAGTAAGCTCTCAATATGGTGCATGGATGTATTCCAAAAAATTTTCTGAAATCAGTCCAGACTCAATCCGTAAAGGATACGCCTCTGGAACAGGGCCTTATTATCTATTTGGCTGGAGCCCTAATAATAAAATAATTCTCAATAAATATGAAAATTATTGGGGCGGGGGGAATAAAAAAAACTATTTTGAAAAAATAGATATCAAAATAATCAGCGAGTCATCAACCAGGTTGCAAATGGTTAAAAAAGGAATCGCTGACTACGCAGCACTGATTCCAGTTCAATTACTTAATTCTCTTGAAAGACATTCAGATGTTGAAATAGGATTCTACCCTTCTTGGGTTAATCATTTCTATCTTTTAAATACAGAAAAATTTCCAACAAATAATATCTGGGTTAGAAAAGCGATTGCAGCTACTTTTGACAGAACTATACTAACAAAATACATATATAAAAATACTGGGAAAACCCCAAAAGGACTTATCCCATCCAATATTCCACTTTTTTCTGAACCAGATAGTCTGATTGATTTTAATCTGGATATCGCTAGGTCTTGGCTTGACAGCTCAAAAATAACATTAAATGATGTCGATATTGATCTGTCGTATGTATCATCTTCTGAAGAATATAGATTAACGGCATTAATGCTGTTAGATAATCTACGCAGAATTGGTATCAACCTAGATCTAAAACCAGGCCTCTGGTCTGTTAATTGGGAAAGAGCAAAGAACCTAGAATCAAGTCCTAATATAATCTCAATGGCGTGGTGGCCAACTTACCCTACTCCTTCTGATTGGCTATTTGGATTATATCATTCACAAAATCCCCCATTGTTTAATTTATCTCATTACAGTAATCCTAAAATTGATTCTCTCATTAATGAAGCATGGAAGAATGAAATAATAAACCCAGAGAAATCAAAAAACATCTATAAAAAGATTCAAAATATTTTAATTGCCGATTGTGTTGTTATTCCAGCTGTCGACCTAAAGATCCAATCTGTAAAAAGAAAAGACATTAAAGGGTTTAAAGGCAACCCCGCTTATTCAACAATTCTATTTTATCATCTTTGGCGAGAACAATGATTCAACACTTTTTTAAAAGAATAATTTTTATGACCATCGTGATGTTTGCGGTTCTAGTTATCACTTTTATAGGGTCTAGATTGCTTCCTGGAGACCCAGTTGCTCTTTGGGTTGGAGATCATCCTACCCAAGACCAAATTAACAACGCACGGGAAGAATTAGGATTAAATTATAATATTTTTATACAGTTTATAGAATATTCAAAGAAACTCATAATGGGTGATATGGGTATTTCATTTAGAACACATCAACCTGTAAGAGAAGAACTTATTAGGAGATTCTCAGCGACATTTGAGCTTGTGACGATGTCAATAATTCTATCAATTATGATTGGCTTCCCGCTAGGACTCTTTTCAGCATCTAATAAGGGGAAAACCAGCGATAAAATAATCAAAGGATTCTCATACTTGAACCTATCTTTCCCAATTTTTTGGCTAGGCATGATGTTGCAAGTTTTATTTTTTGGTAAGCTCGGCTGGTTCCCTTTGCAAGGAAGATCAAGTACCGGTGAATTTGAAAATGGACTTATTATTTTAAACAGTATTCTATCAGGAGAACTAGCTAATCTTATTGATTCATTATGGCACATTGCACTGCCTTCATTGACCATGGCCCTTGGTATATTAGGCATTATTACTAGAACAACAAGGTCAGCAATGATCGATACAATAAATGAACCATATTTCAACACTTTCTTATCATTCGGACTTTCAAAAAACAAAACTGTATATCTTACTGGATACAAGAATACACTGACATCCGTAGTAACAGTAATCGGACTAAGCTATGGATTACTACTCGGTGGAACATTTTTAGTAGAGTCTATTTTTGATTGGCCTGGAATTGGTAACTATGGGGTCTTATCTATACTTACAAATGACCATCCAGCAGTAATCGGCGTCACACTTTTATACGCTGGATGCTTTATAATAATAAATTTTTTAATTGATGTAGCATACGTTTTTATTGACCCTAGGATTAGGAAATAATAATATGGATATATTAAAAAAACTATCACACCAAAGAAGCATTACTTCCTACGCAATATTTTTTATAGTTACTCTTATAATCTTCAGTTTACTCATTCCAATATTATCTCCATACGCTGAAGACCTACAAGGCGCTGTTCACTTTGAGATTGCTAATAAATCTCCTACATTATCCCACTGGTTTGGAACGGATGCTGCTGGTAGGGACGTATTCACATTGACTATAGGTGCAGCATTATCTTCAATAAAAATCGCGATAATGGTGGTATTTATTTCTATCGTTTTAGGTGTCCCTCTTGGATTAATAGCAGGGTCTATTGGCGGTTGGTTAGATGAAATAATAATGAGAATCACTGATGGCTTCCTGGCTTTCCCGCCATTGGTTCTTCCAATTATGATTACCTCAATACTTGGACCTTCTTTAAACAATGTAATATTTGGTATATCTATATCATGGTTTCCTTGGTATGTTAGAATCTCCAGGGCTCAGGCTATGATTGTTAGAGACTCTGATTATGTATTAATATCCAAAACATTTGGAGCTAGTCAAACTCATATCATTACGAAACATATCCTCCCAAATAGTATAAACCCAATTATCATACAAGCTAGCATTGACGCTGGCTATGCGATATTAATTTCTGCTGGTCTATCATTTATAGGATTAGGCGCACAACCGCCAGAGGTTGAATGGGGTCTGTTGATTACCCAATCTAGAGCTCAGTTTCTAAATCATTGGTGGACCATTACTTTTCCCGGAACATTTATAATTCTTACGGTATTATCCTTTAATATCATCGGTGATGGCCTCCGCGATATATTAAACCCAAAAATAGCAAAAGAATAATGCAAAAAAGTTTATTAAATATAAAAAATTTTAGNCTCAATATTGAATCTGACAAAGGTTTAGAANGAATACTGTCATCAATCAATCTTGATATAAAAGAAGGTGAAATAACTGGCTTAGTTGGACAAACAGGTAGCGGTAAAACAATGATTTCTAGACTGATTTTAGATCTCTTGCCAAGCGGNGCAAGGATANAAAATGGTGATATTTTATACAACTCAANTAGCATTCTNGATAAAAGAAAGAANNTTCGAGGAAACGAGATTGCTATAATATTTCAGGATCCAACAGGGTCTATGAANCCGCTTTATACTGTATCACAACATTTTAATTTTATTTTAAAAAACAGATTTAACTATANACAAAAAGATATTAATCACATTATTAAAAAATGTCTTAAGGATGTTGCATTAATAAATATAGCTGNAATTGCAAAAAAATANCCACACCAATTATCTGGAGGTCAAGCACAGCGTGTAATGATTGCACTAGCTATATCNGTAAATCCAAAACTAATCATAGCTGANGAAATAACAACGGCTCTAGATGCAAATTTAAAAATACAAACTTTAGACCTTTTATTATCTTTAAAAGATAAATTAAATAGCTCAGTTCTTTTAATAACTCATGATCTATTAATTGCTAAAAGATACTGTAAGAGAATAAATATAATTGAAAATGGTTCTATTGTTGAGAGTGGCGAAACAGCAGCCATCTTCGATAGACCTAAACACAAATATACAAAAGAACTACTATCTAAAATAAAACCAGGCTCGCTTAAACATAATAAGTCAAAAAGCANTAAAGCNCCTCTAGTATTAACTGCTAAAAACATTATAAAAAAATATAACACAATAAAAATTCTTAACGGTATNTCGCTAAATCTTTATTCTGGAAAAACNCTCGGAATTATAGGAGAATCTGGAAGTGGAAAATCAACTCTTGCAAAAATAATTCTTAAAATAATCCCTNCTGATTCTGGAAACGTTATGATAATGAATGATAATANAAAAACTACNGCTAGCAGTAGTTNAAATACAAATATTGGGATTGTATTTCAGAATCCGTTAGAGTCTTTAAATCCAAAAATGACAATTAATGACTCTATATCTGAACCTCTTGNTCTAGCAGGATTTAAGGATCCACAAAAAATAAAATCAAAAGTNNATAANATAATGAGTAAGGTCAGACTNCAAAAAAAACTTTNAAGTAAATATCCACATGAATTATCTGGTGGACAACGACAACGCGTTTCAATAGCAAGAGCATTAATTCTTGATCCAAAAATATTNATACTCGATGANCCGACCTCTTCACTTGACCTTTCTGTGCAGGAAACAATTATTGATTTATTACTTGAATTACAAAATGATAGCAATATTTCCTATTTGTTCATCTCACATGATATTAATCTAGTCTCAAAAATATCTGATGAGATTTCAGTTTTATACCAAGGAGAAATAATAGAAAATGGACCGACAAGTCAAATAATAAACAATCCTAAAAATACATATACAAAAAGTCTAATCAGTTCTGTTTACGATTTAGAAATTTAAAATGTAGATTAAAATATAAATAATTAACCTATCAGGTATTATATGGAAAATAAAATNAATGTAGCTGCNATACAGATGTACGTCACAAAAAGTCAAAAAGAAAACCTAAAAATCATGGAAGAACACTTAGCCCATATACACAAAGTTTTCTCTCATATTGACATGGTTATTTTCCCTGAACTTTCNCCAATGAATATTGGTTCAAAAATAGAAAAAAACTCTCAAANCATTCCNGGTGAATTAACAAAGATTTTTTCGAACTGGGCAAAAAAATATAAACTCTGGATAATTCCTGGCAGTATGTATGAGACAGCAGATAATAAAATATATAACACAACACCNGTGTTTTCTCCAGATGGGGTTATGATTGGAAAATACAGAAAAAGATTTCCCTGGACACCTTATGAAAAAACATCTCCAGGAANAGAACCTTTTGTTTTTGATATAAATGGAAAAGGNAAAATCGGAATAATGATATGCTATGATATNTGGTTCCCAGAAGTATCAAGAGAACTTACTAATCTTGGCGCTGAAGCCATCATTGTGCCAACTATGACTACCACAGGCGACAGAAANCAAGAAAANATNATTGCACAGGCAACGGCTATTACTCAGCAGTGTTATATCATNTCGTGTAATGGTGTAGGCTATGGAGGCGTTGGTGGTTCACAAATCATCGACCCTGAAGGTCTCATTCTTCAAAATAACGGTGNAGGNTCATGTATGCANACAGCTGTAATCGACTTTGAAAGAGTTCGCACACTACGCGATGTTGGTGTAGCAGGTGTTTCAACACCATTAAAAGCTTTTAAAGAAAATAAGCAAGATTTTAAAACATATAAAAAGTAACCTGNTACATAAATAATGCTTANAAAATACATAGTATTATCCATCTATTTTTTNACACTTATTCTAATCGGTTTTATTGCATCAAAAAGAATAAAAAATATAACTGATTACTACGCAGGAGGTAAGAAACTTAGCTTTTGGATTGCTGCTCTTTCCGCTAGGTCAACCGGAGAGTCAGGCTGGTTATTGCTTGGAGTTACAGGCATGGGCGCTGTAATGGGCTTAAGTGCTTTTTGGATAGTTTTAGGTGAGATACTAGGTGTATTTATTTCTTGGCAGTTCATGGCAAAAAAGTTTAAATCCATGACAGATGAATATGATTCTATAACTGTACCGGATTTTTTACATAGTCACTTCAAAGCAAGCTCAAACGTAATTCGAATCTTAGCAGCTACTGCGCTATCATTATTTGTTGTTATCTACGTCAGTGCTCAGATAGATATTACCGGAAAAACATTTGAGTCATTTCTAGGAATTAACTATTACAANGGTATTGCAATTGGATTTGGTATAGTCGTTGTATATATATTTTCAGGNGGTTTCTTAGCTGTAGCTTGGTCTGACTTTTTCCANGGAACATTAATGTTCTTAGCGCTATTAATTCTGCCTTTCGTGGCATACTTTACTCTCCCTGCTGACACTTCTCTTTTATCTGGACTTGAAACAATAGACCCAGCTCTAGTNAATATCTGGGGTAGCGGAGGATTTAATTTAATNAACTTNATCTCTGTTATTGGTTTGGTGTCNATTGGAATTGGATTCATGGGTTCTCCTCAGGTCTATGTTCGATTCATTGCTATTAAAAACACTAAAGAAATTGAAAAAGGAAAATGGGTAGCTGTCCTTTACACATTATTAACGGATACGGCAGCGGTGACAATTGGTATGATAGGTAGATACCTTCTAACAAGNAACGGACANNATCCAGAATTAATATTAGGTCCAGCTGGAGAGAACGTATTATCCTTACTTCTAAGTCAAGTAATGCCTACTGTTATCATAGGAATATATATAGCAGCTGTGCTATCAGCAGTTATGTCAACAGTTGACTCTCTACTTGTTGTAGCTTCTAGCGCGGTCACAAGAGATNTTTATCAGCAAATAATTAATCCAAAAGTAGATCAAAAATGGCTGATTAATTTTTCAAAAAAAGTTACACTAGGACTAGCGCTACTCGCACTTGGCGTTGCCTTATCGGTTTCCGTTTTATCGCCAGGTAGAACAGTTTTCTGGTTCGTTATATTTGGTTGGTCTGGAATCGCAGCTACTTTTTGCCCTGTCATTATACTATCTATTTTTTGGAAAGACTTTAATGAAAATGGGGCGATTGCCTCTATGGTTACCGGTTTTTTATGTGTGCCAATCTTTAAATTTTTGGTACCAAAAATAGATAGTATTGGTATCTATTTTGACAAACTTGATGTGATGCTTCCATCTGTATTATTAGCAATGTTAGCTGGATATATAGCTAATAACTATAAAAATTAAATAATCTATTTATCAGAGCTGAATGTCATCGGCGCATCCATAAGGTCGCTTAGCCATTTACCACTCTCAGAGTTTGACAATGCAATTTTAATTGTCATTGTAAGTGGAACAGATAAAACCATCCCAATTGGTCCAAAAACCCAGCCCCAAAATAATAAAGAAATAAAAACAACAAGTGTAGATAACCCTAGACCTTGACCTAGCATCTTAGGCTCCAAGATACTTCCTATAGAAATATTAATAACAAAATAACCAATAGCGGATAACAAAGCTGTTACAGGGCTTATTGTAATAAGTGCCAAAAGTGCCGGCGGCACTGCGGCTATGATTGAACCGACAGTTGGAACATAATTAAATAGAAAGGTAAGAAAACCCCATAATAATGGATAATCAACACCCAATATCATAAGCCAAATGGTTGCAATAATTCCAGTAGCTAGACTTGTACCAGTCTTGATAAGCATATAACGGTTAACCGTATCAGAAAAAGAATCAACCTGACTAGCTCCATCAGATTGACTTCCAAAAATATGCCTCATCTTATACTTAAAAATAGTCGCCTCTAAGAGCATGAATACAACCATTAATAAAATAAGCAACCCACTACTTAGTGCCCCACCTAGGCCTGATAATATTGAAGATGTCAATGACATTGCAGCCCCAGGATCAAACCTTTCAATAATAGCAGCACCAGAGATTTTTAGACCTCTTTCTTCAAAAAATGTGAAAAAATTAGTGGCTGTATTATTTACCATTTCCTTGTAAAGAGGCAGATTATCTGAAAAATCATTTAATGAAGTACCCAAAAGCGATGCCACTCCAATACCGATTGCAACAATCCCAAAAATAACAATCAAAATGGCACCTAAAATAGGAATACCTCGGGAACGAAGTTTGGCAACAAGTGGATTGGCAATAACCGATATAAAAACTGCCAATAAAAACGGTATTAATATCTCACTAGAAGCTCTCATCCCAGCAACGACAACAACTATCGCAGCCAGATTGAAAAGTACCTGTTGGACATGGCTGGGACCTGTGTATGAATTTTTTGACATACTTAAACTTAGAATAGATTCAGTTTATTTATACAAAAATTTTCTATTCAACTGTATCTAGCTCTCCAAGCCTTTCTGCTATCAAATCTATAAATATACTAATCTCTTTTAACATATCCATTAACTCTTGGTAGATCTGCTTCTGTTTTTCATTCACATCTTCAGAACCAGAACGTTTGATATGGTCAATTCTATATTTTTCTTCAAGATCTTTATATTTTTTACCTTTGGTAACAATCTTATCAATTTTTGATTGGTCATATCTTTCAAAAAATTTACCAAGCCGTTTTATCTGCCTTACAATTTTTTTATGATAAGACTCTATTTCTTCAATAAGCCCAGCTGGTAACTCTTCAGATTCACTTTCTTTTTTTATTAATAGATCATGCAGTCTCAGATCAACACTATTCTTAATAGAATTAATATTATTTACAACAGAGACTAAAGTAAAAACTTCCTGGGATTGAGCAGGTGCCAAATCTTGATTATTTATTTTTATTAAATAAGAAGATATCTTCTTATTTAAAAAAACTATTTTTTCAATACGAGTTTGCAAACCTGCTTCAAAATCTTCTTCCTCATCTTCTATATCATGAAGCGAATCTGTTGAAATAAATGGTTTCGCAACGGAACCGACCACACGCTCAAGAAGGCCTACAACGCCTCTTATTTCAGCTTGTGCATTTGTAATAGCAACTGTAGGAGTGCTAAACACATTATTATCTAAATGCATTACAGCAGGCTTACTAATATCTCTCTCAACCTTCTCATCTGGAAAATATTTAATGATCAGTCTAGCAACTAATGGAGTAAATGGAATAAAAACGACTGTCGCTAAAATATTAAAAATCGTGTGTGCATTAGCAATCTGCCTTGGAATATTATCAGAAGTTTGAGAAATCCAATCTGCAAAAGTAGGTATCCAAAAAACAAAAAGTCCAACGCCTAGGACATTAAAAGTGACATGTGCAATCGCTACTCTTTTTGCCTCCCTAGATGCATTTAATCCTGCAAGAAGGGCTGTTACACAGGTACCGACATTCGCACCAAAAATAAGTGGTATACCGGCCTCAAGAGTAATTGATCCACCACTAGCAAGAGTAATTACAATACCGGTTGTTGCACTACTACTTTGAATCAATGCAGTAAAAGCAGCTCCGGCAAGTATACCCATAAATGGGTTTTCAAAACTGGTCAATATATTATTAAATGTTGGATTTGTTCTTAGTGGCTTCATTGTATCAGACATTACTTTCATGCCATAAAAAAGTAGCCCAAAACCAAGAATTACAAATCCTATGTTTTTTGTGGAATCTTTTTTAGAAAATAAAGCCGTCATTGCACCAACAGCAATCAGAGTAAGAGCATAGTCAGTTACTTTAAATGCTACGATTTGTGCCGTAATAGTACTTCCTATATTTGATCCAAGTATCACACCAAGTCCTTGAACAAAACTCAACAAGCCTGAGTTCACAAAACTAACAAGCATAACAGTTGTGGCACTACTGCTCTGAATTACCATCGTAACAAATGCACCAACACCGACAGCGAGAAGACGGTTTGAGGTTAATTTTTCAAGCACCGAACGCATTTTATTTCCTGCTGCTATCTTCATGCCATCACTCATCATTTCCATTCCATAAAGGAACATACCCATTCCACCAAACAAGCTAGTGACCATCAGAAACCAAGATATATCTTTATCAGATGAACCAGCAGGTACAGAAGCAAATACAAAAGTTGGTATTGCAATTATAAATAACATAATCATTGAAAGAATATTTTTATTTTTAGATATTTTATTATACATATGTCACCATTTAATTAGTTTTTTGTTAGGGTCATAATGTATTCAAAAATAATTTCTTTATAAAGCCACTTTAATAAAAAATTTTGTGATTCTTTTAATTTTGGAATAACTTTCGAAATGAGTATAGTTCTTAAACACTTTTTTTCAGTGATAAATGCAAAAACATTAATTGTAATAGCGGCAGCCTGTATAACTACATTTATTTGTACTGAAATGGAGTTTTATTATAATGTCCCGACAGATCTAATAGGAATTGCAATCGTATTCCCGATTGTTTTTTCAATAAACGCAGCATATAGCAGGAGAGAAAAAGCACTTGAACATTATTCTCTATTCAAAGCAAGTGCCTTATCCATACGATATGCACACATGCACTGGATTGATGAAAATTCAAAAGAAAATCGTCAAGGAAAAAAAATAAATGGCGATGAGCATGTCAATCGAATTGATAAAATCTACAAGGAACTTTTTGAAAACTTATATAAATACTTACATTCGCTGACTCCGAATCCTGAGACCTACGACAATATAATAAAGTTACTTGGTGATATATCTCTGTCTAATGAAAAAATAAGACCATTTATTATAGATACTGAAAATTCAAGACTTCAAAATAATCTTAGATTCATGGCACTTGGACTTGAGAATATTATTAATATTAAAAACTATAGAACACCAAACTCTTTGCGGGCTTATACAAAAGTTTTTCTTAATATTTTCCCCATTATTTTTGGCCCATTTTTTGCGCACATTGCCACTGATAAAGGAATAGAGTTTGGAATTGCAATTGCAATAATATATAGTTTAGTCCTCACAATTCTCGATAATATTCAAGAAGACCTAGAGGATCCATTTGATGGGGTTGGTACTGACGATATAAAACTTAATTTTCCTACTATGCTAGGGCCGAGTACCGTTCAAAATTAAAATAGCTACTAGTTAGCTACAAATTATACAATCCAATGAATCCTTTATTGACGCTAAAAATAATAAAAGGTGTATTTGCTATTTTAGACTTATTTGTATGGGCTAGGGTTATAATTAGCTGGATTCCACATAATCCATATAATGAAATAACGCAGACAGTTTATAAAGTCACAGAACCTATTTTAAAACCTATAAGAGGAATTATCCCTTCTTCATCAATAGGAATAGACATATCTCCTTTTATATTACTACTAGTATTAAATTTAGCTGAGTCTATGGCGCTTAGGGCATTTATATATTAATTTTATTGGAACTATATTTTTTCTTTACAATATTTTTACTAACTGATGTTTAAAAAAATACTATTCTTACTAGCTGCTCTCACGGTTTTTTCTTGCGAAAATTCTACAAAAAATAACAATGAAACACTTCCTGTTATAAAATACATGAACAATGGTCTTGAGAGAGAGTATCTACTTTATATACCATCATCAGCAAAACAAAACAGTCCTCTTGTGTTTGTACTTCATGGATTGGGTAGTACCAATACTACAATAATGAACTACAGTCAGATGAATAAAGTCGCAGAAAAAAATGGTTTTGCAGTTTGCTATCCTCAAGGATCAAAAAGTTCGGAAAAGTCGATGTATACTGATAAAGGTAGCCCTTTTTGGAACGTTGGCTATGAGATTCATAAGAATGAAAAAGTTGACGATCTTGATTTCATCACATCACTTGCTAAACATCTTCAGAAAAAATATGGTTTTGACTCTGAAAAAACATTCTGTTCTGGAATGTCTAATGGTGGAGATATGAGCTATCTATTAGGCTGTCAAGCACCAGACATATTTAAAGCAATCGCTCCAATCACAGGATGTATGATGGGCTGGATATATGAAAGCTGTGATCAAAATAACCCTGTACCCGTTTTCCAGGTACATGGTACAGCTGATAATACGACTTACTATAATGGTGATGAGGACAATAGTGATAAATGGGGTGCATACATGGGTGTAGAAAAATCAATAGCGCTTTGGACCAAACGAAATAAATGTGAGACCATGAAAATTGATACACTTCCAGACACTGATCTAAATGATGGCAGCATTGTTGTTACTTATAAATACTCAGATGGCATTAATGGGAATCAAGTCTGGTTTTATAAAGTCATTAATGGCGATCATGAATGGCCGCCAGGTTGGCCTCAACAATCTGGTAATGGTGACCTCAACACTAGTGAAGAGATTTGGAAATTTTTCATGATTGATATGAAAAACAGAGGTCTATTATAATCTTTTTATAGCTTAAAAGTAATACCAAGCTGAGTACTTAGCCCAAGAATTCCCAAGTCAGACACTGAATAATCAATCATAAATCTATATGGAATTAATGGAAAACTCTCTGATGAAAACCCAATTCCCCAAGACCAATTAGTATCATATAATTCAGAATAAGATGATTCGCCTTTCTTGTCGATATTGGTATCATCTATAGAATCACTAAATTGACTATATTCGTGCCTGAATCCAGTTCTTAAATAAACAAGGTTTGCTATTTCAAACTCTAGACCAGCAAGATAACAAGGATTCAAATCTCTTGAATCATAATAATCAGTATTGATGGTAACCTGCATTTTATTGCTTTTAAACATTGATTCTGGACCTACTGGCTTTATTGATAGACCGACTCTGAATGCCATAGGTAAAGGCCAATCTTCCGTACGTAAATTTGCAATCACATTAGGGTTACCATCGAGGTCTTCATATGCATCTACATCTACTTTTTGATCTGTACCGTTTAAACGCATTTTTGTTCCGAAATTTGTGATTGCCATTCCTATCTTTAATCCAGAAAACCTTGTTATATATTGTGATCCAGCATCAACTGCAATCGCACTGGCAGATGTAAAAGATATAGATTCTTGAACTACTTTTAACTGGAAACCCGCGTTGAAACGATCGCTCATTTTTTTTGCATATGTAAAACCTATAGCAATATCAGTAGCAGTAAATGTTGTTCCAGTCCCCTCAGGTTCAAACTCAGTGGTCCTACTCATTCTCCCCATATCTAAATAGTTGACACTAAAACCAATATGGCCAATTTTCCCACCGGGGAACACAACAGCAAAGTAACTGTGTTTTAAGTCTAATATCCAATCATTCTGATTTATAGAAAATTCAACTCCACTAGCATTAGCAATACCTGCTGGGTTCCAGAACATACTATTTGGTCCATCTATATTACCAACAATAGCACCACCCATAGCGGCTGCCCTTCCGCCAACACCAATTTTCAAAAAATTAGCAGCAGAAGTTCCAGAATTATCAAACTGGGCTGATAAAAAAGATACCCATATCAACATAATAGATAATACTCGCATCACTTAATCACCGCAAACTTTCCGATAAACTCTTTTCCCTTATCAAACCCACCTGAAACAACATGAAAAACATATACACCGAACGCAATATCCTGATTGTTGTAGGTGCCTAAATTCCATGCTTCAGTGCTAGGGCCCCTATAACCAAGACTTGAAGGATTATGTTCTAAAAGCTGAATCAAATCTCCAGCAGTATTATAAATCCTAATAACACACTCTTCAGGAAGATGAGTGAATTGCAATTCTTTACTATAGGAAACACGCTCATATAGAGAGGTTACAATATATGGATTTGGCACAACTTTGATTTTATCAAGGTCTCCATCTTCGAGTGTATTTTCATCACTGCTAGTAGAAATAACATACTGATCAATACCTGGTATTAAAGGATTTGCAATATAAATTCGAAAAACATCACCCTGATTAAAATATGATTCTTGTTCTTCCAAATTAATTACCCATCCCATTTTATCAGTATCCATAGCATAGTCTAATATCTCTGATGTAGAGTAAATAGTATATGCAGGTATAAACTGAAAACTTGTTTTAAACCTAAAACCAAATATCCATGATGTATCAACCGTAACAATATTAGAAGAGAATAAAGAGTCTAAAACCATGACACTATCCATACTCCAAATTTTCCCAATAGGCTTTTCCGTACCGACTGATTGATAAATAGAAAGATTTATCTGTCTATTATTCTCAATATCCCAAAGCTCAAAAGGGACAAGCACAGTATCAATATCTTGCATACCATATAATGTCAAGATATTATAGTAAGATGCGACAGAACCGCCTTGCGTAAATCTTAATTCTAGATCATTCCATAAATCTGACAGCTTTGGATTAGCGCCTAGTTCTCCTATACTACTTGCTGGTAGAGTATTTAGATAGCTTTTCCATGTTTTTTCAGTTGCACTAGGATGTCCGAGCCCATTAAATACAACTGAACTTGCTGTATTTTGATCGAAAGGAATAAAAGAAGAAGAATCTTCTTCTTCAATCTCCCATTTAGCACCTGAGAATGAAGGAATAAACCCATCAACGACATGCTGAACTTCAGAAGAAATGTCTGTTTCGTTATTTATAATTGTGTCTCCATTATCTAAATTAATTAGAGACCAGAATCTTGAGTATGTCGTATCATAATTTTCTATCTCACCAGTACTAATATCTATAGAATCTATATTTTGATGGAAATCAATTTGGTAAGAATACCCTTTGCTCTTTAAATCATCTAATGTTACCTCATCATGCCCAAGTATCTGAATAACAAATGGATCTGCATTTATTGCATTAAAAGTTGCAGTTGCTAGACCATTATGAGTAATACTTAAAACGCCACCTCTATCTAAACCAGCTGCCGAAACCTGAGGAATCAAGGCGACAGTATTATCATTTTGAATAGACGCATCTTTCGCCTTCGAATTTTCCATTGGATCAACAATTGCACCGGCCCAATTATCAGGACCATCGTAAGCAGTGACTGCATACCAGTATTCATAACCATTAATTATATTTTCATCTATAAATGTGTAGTGTAATCCAGACTCTGAACCTAAATCATAATAAACTAAAGGGTCAGACATTGTGTAAGCGCCTGAAATTCCATCTGTTAGATCATAAATAGCTAGAGGCCGATAAATATCAGTTGGATTACCATTAAGGTCAGTCACAACATTACCCCAGGTACTTCCTCGATCTGTGCTACGATAAACTCGGTAACCTTGAAACATATTATTGCCAGTTACAGGGTCTATTGAATCTTCACTCCTTTTATCCCAAAACAATACCACCTTATGATCATCCTGCTGAGCACGAACGAGTGGCTGAGTTGGAGCCTTTGGGCTAGAGCAATTATTATCATATAACGATTGAAAAACTTTTGCGTTCCTAAGTAGATCCGCCTCGTTAATTCCTAAAAAATCAGCAAAGGTAAAAACAACAGACTCTCCAGGGGCAACGTTAAGCGCAGGGATTGTTTCACCATTCGAATTAATATGCTCTGGACCTCCAGAGGCCATAACCCATGTACAGTTCGGACCATATGTGTAGGATTTATTATACATATCAGAAGAATGCGGGTCAATATTATCTGGCTCTTCTATTCCACCAAGAAGTTGCAAGTTATATGCCTCAGCATCACTCTGAGTATCATTCTCCCAGGGTACCGTGTGAAATGCCGAAACACCATAGTCTGTGGTATTGCCCTGGTTATCATAATAGGTACACTCCAAAAATTTTACTCCTGCCCACGCAACGCCTGATGAACGGAAGCCCTCTGATTGATCATCTGCATCGTACATAATTGCTAAATTTTCTAAAAGATGTGCGTCAGTTGTATCAGAAATTTTCTGATTTATATTAGGATCATTAGGAGAGATAAAAACACTTAAATCATCGGTCCACTCATTCCAGCCCTGTTCAGGCGTGTCTGGGTCACTATTAACACCAAAATAAAAATCTTTGAGAGTGTCTTTACCCACGTTTGTCATTTTCTGAATAAAAATAAACCCATCATTTCCAAATGTATTACTATAATTAAGTACCCAAATATCAATCCGTATATCCAAAGGTCCTGCACCATTATTACTCGCAAAAGTATTTCCATAATCAGGATCATTGTCTGTAACAACAAAATATGCCTCCCTGTCTGCTTGGACACCAATACCACAAGGTGCATCTGGAAAACCATCTGGCCCTAATACTGACTCTACTCTTGGGAAATACAGTGTGTCAGATGGAGCCTTAGTGGCATCATAGATAACAGACATAAAAGTATCGGCAGTGGCTGTCTCTATTGGCCACTGATCAGGCCATGAATCAGGTAGATCACTAAATGCAATTCCAATATTTGCATCTGTATCAACATAACCTGCATCATAACCTGCAAGAGGCTCAAATTCCTCATCGTGGTCTCTTGCTGAATACATAGTCCCAACGCTAAATGATGGTACACCATTTTTTAATGCACCTGCTACTGGGGCCGCTGTCCAGTAATATGTACAACAACCATCCTTTAACATACTTCCAGCAGGGAATTCATGGTTTAAACCCCATGGGTCATATCCATAGATTCCGGTATTTTGAAGCCTCAAAACGACATTTCCTTTATCTAGAACACTTCTTTTCCTATCTTGTGCACTAGAAGCTTTCTGAGCGTTTCTACTTGTATCTAACTTCGCGATATATTTTTGATAATACTCCATCTTCGTGAGTCTTTCTGTTTGCGTATGAACATTAGAGATCCAAAGAAAAAAGAAAATGTAAATAAATTTTTCTCTCATATTACCTACTGATACTTATACCCAGTTCAATATGCCGAGGCGCGCTAATATAATATGGCTTCCAAACGACCATTGGCGATTGACCCGAATCAAGAGTAGCATCTGGTTCGCCAGTAGTATTATCGACAGCTAGTACATTTTCTTTATTGAATAGATTTGTTATATCTGCAAAGAATCTGATGTCATATCCCATCATTTTTCTATCATAAAAAAGTTTAAAATTTGTATTAGAGGTAGAGGGCATTCTTCCAGAATATTGTTCGTCAATGGGCCTTGCCCGGGCATCTTCTGGCGTATAAGGGAGCCCACTTCCATAGCTTGAAATAGCACTAAGACCGAGACCATTTGGTGTAAAATAATTTATTCTAAAGTTTAAAGTATGTGTTTGATCCCATGGCATCGTATATGTTCGATTAAAATCTCTCCAATCATAACCACTTGCCCATTCTGCAACATACCAGTGATAATCAGGCGTTGGCGCATTTCCCTCTGCCCTAGATAGTGTGTAATTCAAATCCCAGTCAATTCCATTAGAAAATAGTTTCTTCAAGGTAAACTCAAGCCCGCGTGAATTTGCATAATCCATATTCTCATATATTGCATATTGACTTGGGTCTGCATCATACCTTTTGGAAGCGATATAGTCAAACATATCCTTATAATAAAGATTAACAGTGAGAAGATATTGATTGCCTACTCGAGTCCGGAGACCCGTTTCATATTGTACAGAACGTTGTGGCTTAACATTTGGTGTTCCAACTTCTGGTATATACCAATCAGTAATATTATATGGAAATGGATAGTAGGGGTTACCATACAAAAAATCCTTTGCTAATGAATTAGCGGCATCAGACCAGCCAGGTGGTGAAATTCCTTCGCCCATATAATTTGAATAGTTATACATATTTACTAAATCAGGAAATTGATAAAACTGACCATAAGAGAAATGAAAAGCAGTCCTGTCTGTGATTGGGTATCCAACTCCGAGTCTCGGGCTCCACTGCTCCTTCACAGGTGCTTTTGGCGCATTCTGAAATTTGGTCATATCACCATTAACATCACGCTCTATGTATCCCCAGGCTAATGTTTCTTTTTCACTAGGCGTCAATAGATTCAAGCTACTAGGAGTAATTATTTCACTAACGCCTTCATCATTTACATATTTATAACCCAATTCTTTTGTTGGGTCCGGGTAGGTGCTATTTGGATCGAGCCTATCGTACCTTATACCAAGATTAATAACGATATCATCATATTCTATTTTATCTTGTATATACCAGCTACCCGATTTTGGTTTATGATTCCACATAATAAAACTTGCATCAGAAGAGTTACCAAAAAAACCACCGCCAATTCCAGAAGCCCAAAATTCGCCTATATCATATTGCCTTGATTCCACACCAGATTTAAGCTGATGTAAATCATTATATTGCCAAGTGAGAGTTGCTCCAATAGTGGTATAGTCTGAGTGATACCACCAATAATCTTGACTTGTAGACCTAGCCGTTCTAACCGTATCGCCATAGTTGTTATAAATAAGATAATCGCCCCAAAATTCATAACTTGAAGTCCCATCATATGAAACCTCACTTGTTGATGGAGGGTCCACACCAAAACTATAATTATTATTACCATCCATATCACTATATGGCTCTTCATCAGGAAATCCATCTCCATCTAAGTCTATCATATTCCATATTCCATCATTATTCCAATCACTAAAGTATTCGCCACTATCCCATATACCATTACCATCAGCATCATTCCAAAATTCAGCAGCGTGCTTACTCCATGCACCATCTCCATTTAAATCTTTGAATGGTTCAGCATAATAACTAAGCCATAAAAACTCATCACCTCCAGATAAAGAAGAGGGGACATATCCCTCCCAGTCATCCGGTATAGTAAATATTTTTGAATAAAGCTCATGCTTGTCATTTAGATTAGGCTTAAATCCATTCCACTGCTCTCTTTTATACCTATGATACTTGATATCAAAAAACATATTCTTTGAAATTGTGTAAGAACTTTTTAATTGAAAATCACGTGTACGGTCTAGCCCTGTAGAATTCATCTCTGGTATGAGCCTATAGTCCATCGAAAATCCTTTTGCCGTGGAGTAAAAATTATTTAATGATGCTACAATCTTTAGTTTCTGCATCGGTCTTAGAACTAATTTTCCATTATACCGCATTTGACTATTAAACGTTTTATTTGTTTCAACAGCACCTTTAACTAGAGGCACTGGATTATCTTTTCCATCAGCTGAGATATCTGCTACAGCAATAATATCTCCCTCTGATTCATCATAAACCCCATCGCCATCAACATCTTGCTTTAATATATCCCAGGGGAGTTTATTCTTCCACATTGAAGTGCGAGTATCTAAAATATCGCCATTAAAAAATATGGTTGCTAGATTTGGCCTAGACGGTAATAAAGGACCACTAAATGTTGCCTCCATCCTTGATAGGCCTTGATTATGATAGCTTGGATTTAAGAGTAGGTCTGATACACCTCTTAAATTCCAAGAATAGTCAGACTTTCCCTCTTTGGTTACAATATTAATCACACCACTGGTTGCCTCACCATATTCAGCATTAAAAGCACCTGTTATCATTGATATCTCAGAGATAGCATTTCTAGAAATATCAAGCCCCATATCTCCATATAGAGCATCTTCAACAACGAACCCATCTACTAAATAAGTTATCTCTCCAGCTCTTCCACCTCTAAAATGATATCCTCCACCTACGATATAATTCCCGCCATGTTGCTCGAGGACACCTGCCATTGTAGATAGCACATCTGTAATATTATTAACTGGCATATTATTTATAGTTGCACTCTCAATGGTTGTAGTTGTGGCAGTTTGATCCTTAACTATTACTGGTCTTTTTGCTTCAACGATAACCTCTTCTCCCTCAACGACTGCAATATTCATATCAAAATCAAGAGTTGTAGTTCGATCGGCATTAATCACAACATCATTCATCTTGATTGTCTTATAACCCACATAAGAAACAACTACAGTGTATGTCGCTGCAGGAACATTTATAATAAGGTAACTACCTTCCCCATTAGATGCTGTTCCTATTGCAGTCCCAGATAAATAAATATTAACACCAACAAGAGGCTGATTGCTTTCTGAGTCTATAATCCTACCTCTAATTTTACCAGTTGAGCCAGCTAAAAGAGGGATAATTGACACTAATAAAAGCGTTATTAATAGATATAAACGTTTAACCATTTGTGTCATATGCATTAAAGTTCTTTGAATATATTAGTTTTAATAATAAGATAGTAGGTCAAAGAATATTCACACTATAAAAAGGAGAAAATCAAATGGCAAGTACAATCAAACCTATTATAAAAGTTTATATCATATTTAGCCTATTATTCAATACACTAATTTTCTCCCAAGATCAATGCCCACCTGCATTTATTAGCGGTGTGCCACTAGACCAGAGTGTCGCTCTTTCATGGGAAAAGCCAGACACACTAAGTGGCTATGGGGTAGAAGTTTATTCACAATGTTTTACAATTTGTAGCAGTGAAGGAATGACAATCGAACACATAGGCCAGGATAGCTCAGGAGGATGGTTCCGAGATAATGATGGTGTTGCCATTGACTGTGATACAGATATGTATGCATGTAGTGATGCCTCTAATGAGTCCTGGATAGAAGAACAATTTGGAGCATATGCAGCCTGGTCTGATACTACAGCCCCAGCAAACAGCCGCATGAGCACTGCCCTGATTGACTTAAGTTCATACTCCGAGGCGACACTGTTTTTCGATGAATATATTGACTATAGTAGTTTCGCTCATGATTCAAACTTTGTAGAAATATCAACAGATGGAATAAACTGGACAACTATATACTACTCAAACCCTCTTACGCTTGGAGACGGATACTTTTCAAACATGATAGATCTCTCAACCTATGCTGGACAATCAATATATATCGGGTTTCGTTATTATGATCTAATTGGATATGGATGCAATTGGTATGTTGATAACATCCGCGTATTTGGCAGCGATGGAAGTGGGTATACAGATCCGTGTGGAACACTACTTGGTTATAGAATATATCAAGATGGAAATATGATAGCGTTCGTTGAAGATAATCAGTACACCGCTACTGGCCTTACTAATGGAGTGAATTATTGTTTTAAAGTAAGCGCAAATTATAGTGGAGGTGAGTCAGAATTCGCATCTGAGTCATGCTATGCACCAATTGATCCTTTTATTCTTTCACAATCATCTTTTAGCGATACTCTAGACCCCTCTGCACAAGAATATAGTAAATTCGAGTTCACTTTAATTAACCTAGATACTACCGCACATTCATTCTCTTTTGAATCCGATGGTATGGTAACGCAAACAGCAGAAAACACACTATTAAGTAATTCTTTTGAAACTCAAGAGACATCGACCAACTTTTTTGATGCTCAAGGTTATTGGGGATGGGGCACTCCAGAAACTGCAAATGGCGAGTGGATTGAATACCCTAATAATTCTGGTGGATTTTTCTTTTTTAATGATGCAGAGTACTATTATACTGGAACCAATTATGGTTACGTCCCAACTGATATAATCTTACAGTCTCAGGCAATGCCATATAATGGTGATGGTCCAGTATTTTTCATAGCTGATATCTATTTCTTACAGCCATTCGGTGATTGTTCAACAGGCGACCAATATGCAGAGAGTGGAGCCATCGTTGTGTCTACTGATAACGGTGCTACATGGACAGTAGTAGATAGTACAATTTCTACAAAGCTTGAGTGGGATGGGTATCTAGCAGTAGACTGGCAAGATGCAAATTGGCATACAATGTCATTTGATATAACACCTTTTATAAGTCCCGGGATTTTTACTGTTGGTATACACTACACGGATTGTGGTGGAAACTTCGCATATGGTATGGCTGTAGATAATATAAAAATTGTTCAAGGCGATAACTCTAGCTGGCTAACGATGGAAAGAACCGCAGGAGAGATTGCTGCAAAAGATACCATGACAATGTCTTTAACAATGATGCCTCGAGAAGATCAAAACCAGATAATTACCTCAGAATTATCTGTTGGCCCGAACGCTACATTTGATATTGATATATCCATGATAACCAACCCTGATGCTCTAGATATTGATGATAACACTATACTAAATAAATTCACTTTAGAGCAAAATTATCCAAACCCTTTTAACCCTGTAACCAACATTAGCTATAATCTTCCAACAGATGAAAAAGTGAAAATAATTATATCTGATTTAATGGGTAAAAGAATTAAAATGCTAGTAGATAGCGATCAGAATTCTGGGCAAAAAACAATAAGATGGGATGCAACAAATGATGCCGGAAATCCAATCTCAGCAGGACTATATTTTCTAACAATAGAGGCTGGTAGTTTTACGAAAACGAACAAAATGATTCTCATAAAATAAATTATTTTTCATAAACAAAAAACCCCGCTACATAGTGGGGTTTTTTGTTTATAAACGTATATTATAAACTTCATTATAATGGAACAAATAATTCTAATCATTACAGCCTTCATTACCTCGTCTATATCTGCAATTATTGGCATGGGTGGTGGTGTAATTTTACTTGGGATAATGGCTATCTTAATCCCAGAAGGATACATGGTCATTGCGTTACATGGTATAATTCAAATGTTCAGCAATGGAACTCGGACATTTGTTTTTCGGCAATATCTAAAAAAAAGATTAATCTCAGAATATTTTTTTGGTGCAATTATAGGCCTTAGTTTATCTTCTATTATTATTTTTGTATTTATAAATCTCTACGAGGTAGAGTCTGCAAACGAAATAAAATTTGACTATTTAAAACCAATTATTGGGATCTATATACTATGGTTTCTATTTCTAAGAAGATCAAAAAAAGAGAAAAATAATAAACTATTTATTATTGTAGGGCTTATCAGCGGAATCAGCTCAGTATTCGTTGGAGCTGTTGGTCCATTGATCTCACCATTTTTTATAAGAAAGGATTTAAAAAAAGAAAATGTTATAGCAAACAAAGCAGGTTGTCAAATCATAACACACATCGGCAAAATACCAATATTTATATATTTTTTTGATTTTAATTATACAGAACATTATACCATATTATTGCCTTTGGTATTATCTGTATATATTGGGACAAATATTGGGAAAAAACTACTTGGTAAACTTTCAGAAAAAACATTTAAAATGTTTTTCAAATTTTCTTTAACTCTTATAGCAGTACGTTTAATATTGGGTGAATTATTGTTTATTATTATATAAAGGTAAATTCTATTAATTATACCTAAGTAAATTGAGTATTATAAAACATAAATATCACTTGTCTTCTATATGATAATTTTGGACCAAAACTAATTTGAAAAACCTGACTATACTTTTAAAAGAATATATTAGCATATACCCGCATGAAGATTCAGCGAGTAATATGCTTGATTTTTTTAATAAAAATGAAAACACTTTTAATAAAGATAATAAAAAAGGACACTTCACTGGTTCAGCTTGGATTGTAAACCCTGAACGATCTATGGTCCTTATGACACATCACAAAAAACTGAATATGTGGCTACAACTTGGAGGTCATGCAGATGGTACAGAAGATTTAATAAGTGTAGCTATTAGAGAAGCTAAAGAAGAATCTGGTTTCAATGAATTTATACTACTCAGCGATAAAATATTTGACCTTGACATACATGAAATTCCTGCATTGGATGGTAGCCCAGTTCATCGTCATTATGATGTTCGTTTTTTACTTCAAGCTGATCCGGGAAATAACACAATCATCGTTAGTGATGAATCTCACGATGTGCAATGGATACCACTGGAGAAAGTTCTGAGTCTTAACCCGGAAAATTCAATGAAAAGAATGGTGAATAAAACCTCTGTATTGTCTAGTTAGACGAATTCATTCTACTGTCTATAGATCGTTTTATATCAGTTTTTAGATTATCACTAAATCGTAAAATGAAAGCATAATTATAAATTCCTGGTCCAATGAGATATTCTTTATGAGTTCGAGGATTCCAACTATCATCTCCGCCAAGCCCCATTACCTTATGATCCATATTGACTGTTACTGGTCCATTATCTTTAATCATATGCGTATGAGTTGCTTTTGTAAGATTTTCTAGACTGTATTGGTGTGCACTTAAATTAAAAAGTGGAATTCCATAAATGATTAGGCCATCCCCTTTATCATTTTCAAAAGTAGCCCACTTAACGTCAGTCTTGTTTCCATTTTCCTGCGGTCTAATGTAAGGGTAATACTGATCTTTTACAGACCCACTATATTCCCCAATAAATGCACTGTGTTTCCTATCAGAGTATGATTCATGAGGACCCCTACCATACCATTTAAGTTTTGAATATTTACTTTCTAGCTTAAGAGTTAATCCTATTTTTGGAAAAACAGGGAGACCCTCGGGTATACTTGTTTCAGCTTCAACATGGAGATCTCCTTTTGGGTAAAATGTATAAACAATACTAACATGAATATTAGCTGAATCACTTAAATGCTTCTCAATTACAGATATCTGATATAAATCATCTTTGTACTTATTATCAATAGAGACAACCTGTCTTTTGATCTTGTTATAGCCAGCTCTAAGCCACTGACTAGCAAAGCTCTTTTTATCTCCACCTTCATCATTATCAGTTGGCGCTCGCCATATATTATGGGCTATTGGACTTACCATGAACTGTTTCTGTTTTAATGAAACCTGAAAAAGCTGACCTTTATTTAAATCAAACCAAAAACGAGTTCCACCTGAATTAATTTCAAGAGTATCTATCTTTTCAATAACAAAAACCTGCTTACTTTTCTGTTTAGAATAGTTCCTGAATCTTTGACTATTATTTTTTTGAATTATAATTTGATCAGAAGCAACAATGTGACCTTTTTTAGCCCAGGGATGATTTTCTTTTAATTTAAACTTAAAATTAAGTGCATATTCTTTTTTTCGATCAAATATTGAGAAAGAAGGAATCTCATAAACTTGTTTTGATTGTGGGTTTATATAGTCAGTGTTTATGTTACCTGATGAAATTTTCTGCCCATCTTCAATTAACTCCCATATACCATATACATAGCTTAGATCCTGGAAAAAATTCCTATTTTCTATAAAAAATATATTTTTATCTAATTGATCCCAAGATACTTTAATATCCTGTTGAAGGTATTTAACCTCGTACAATGCAGGATGTGGTTTTCTATTTGGAGATATAACCCCATTTAAACAAAAATTTCCATCATGCAATTTTTCACCAAAATCACCTCCATAAACATAATACTCCCGATTATTATCTTTTCGTAAAAAACCCTGATCTACCCAATCCCAAATAAATGCTCCTTGAAGCCGGGGGTATCTGTAGATAGCATCCCAATATTTAAAAATATTACCATTACTATTTCCCATAGCATGCGAATATTCACACAAAATCACAGGTCTCGAAGGATTCTCATCATGTAACTTGATCATTAGATCAACAGAGGCATACATATTTGCAATAATATCGAAATGATTTGGCAAGGGACCATATCCAGGCTCTTTTCCTTCATAGTGAATTAACCTAGATGAATCATATGCCCTGATCCATTCAGCCATTTTATCGTGATTGGGACCATATCCTGCTTCATTACCCAGGGACCAAATAATAATTGATGGATGATTAATATCCCTTAATACCATTCTCTGAGCACGATCTACAAAAGCGGTTTCCCAAATCGGATCAAGCGTGAACTTAGACCAAAATGCATGTGACTCAAGGTTCGCCTCATCCATCACGTATAAACCATATTCATCACAGAGTTCATACCATCTTGGATGATTCGGATAGTGTGATGTCCTGACAGCATTTATATTAAATTTTTTCATTAACATAATGTCTTTTACCATCAACTCTTCATCTACAGTCCTTCCCTTGATCGGATCGTGTTCATGTCGATTAACTCCCTTAATAATGATAGGCTGCCCATTTACTAGCATCTGACCATTTTTTAATTCAACACTCCTGAAACCAATTTTAGTACTAATATTTTCTATTACAGATCCATCTGAATTAGAAATAGAAAGAACCATGTTATAAAGATTAGGAAATTCAGAACTCCACGTCCTTATGTTCTTCATTATTGCTATCTGATCAAATACTTCCTCACTATTAGGAGCAAGATCAAATAAAATTGGATCAAATTCTTTTACAATGGAACCATTTAAATCACTGATAATATTTTTTAAGATTACTTTTTTTATTTTAGAACTATAATTTTTTATATGAGTCGCTACATTTAACAATCCACTTTGATAATTATCCGTTAATGTAGTTGTCGTTTTAAAGTGGCGAATATGAGTGTCTGGAGTATGCATAAGAAAAACATCTCTATATATCCCGCTTAGTCTCCAAAAGTCTTGGTCTTCTATGTATGCTGCATCAGACCATCTAAAAACCTGCACCGATACTGAATTATTTCCATCTATTAGATGATCTGTTATATTAAACTCTGCAGCGGTCATGCTCCCTTGACTATAACCAACTTTTATTCCATTTACCCATACAAAAAAAGCAGACTTAACCCCTTCGAAATGAATAAAAACCTGACCATCTTTCCATTCAACTGGGACATTAAATGAACGCCTGTAAGATCCTACAGGGTTATTATCTTTTGGAGGAAATGGTGGCTTAGGGTCTTCAAATGGATGCTTAACATTTGTATAAATTGGCTGTCCATATCCTTGTAATTGCCAAGACCCAGGAACTGATATTTTTTCCCATTTTTGAATATCATAATCATTTTCATAGAAACTCATTGGTCTATCTGCAGGACGCTTGACCCAGTTAAACCACCAGTCACCATTCAAAGATTTATAGTGTTTAGATAAAACTCTATTCCCCTCAAGAGCCTCTTGATAGGTGTCGTAAGGGATAAGTGTTGCATGAGCATCTTCCTTGTTCTCAGCTATGATAGTTGGATCTTCCCAGTATTCTTTTTTAATATTTGTTCTTTTATTATTTTCACATGAGAACACCATCAATAAAAGACATCCAAATAAATGCGGTATGTAAAAATTGATCTTAAACATTAGTTTTGAAATTTTCTTATGGTTTAATAATAACTGACCCATATACTTCCCCACTTTCAATCATTTTATGTGCATCAGAGATATTATCAATAGAATATTCTTGCGCAACTCTATTATGGAAAGTATTTTTACTTAAAGCTGATGTAATATCTTTCGCAGCATGTTTTTTAGCCTCATCTGGCATAGCATATACTAAAACCATACGAATCGTAATATCCATAAACATCATTCTAATAAAAGGTATGCTTGGATTCATATCCGTCATTGAAGAGTATGTCGCTATTGTACCACTAGTCTTTAAAACATCTAAAACAGGTAACAAATTTGCACCAAAGTCACCTTCTATAATTCTATCAATCTTTTTGCCATTAGTAAAATCCATAATTTCACCAACGCTATCATCAGACGGATGACCAACAATAAGATCCGCACCAGCATTGACACATTGCTCTCTACTAGCATCACTTGATGCTGTTGCGATAACGGTAGAGCCATTTTGTTTTGCCCATTGAATAGCATAATACCCAACTCGACCAGCACCTCCCGTAATTAGTAAGGTTTGGCTATCGACAGCTCCATCAGAGAATACACATCGATGTGCTGTCATTGCTGGAATTCCCATCATAGCACCGGCACTATAATCAGCGGTGTCTGGCAAAATAATTGCATGAACTGAAGGCAAACAGACATACTCAGCTGAAGTACCAAGCTGCCTGCCATACTGCGCATTATATACCCAGACACGCTCACCAATCCGCGAAGATGATATCCCTTCCCCAACAGAAATGATTTCACCTGCACCATCACTATTTGGAATAACTGGTCCATCATCTAAAAGGGCAGGGTTTGCGCCAAGTCTTTTTTTTGTGTCTGATGGATTAACACCTGAGGCATATATTCTAATTTTTACCTCACCAGGCCTTGGCTCTGGGGTATCAAACTCACCAATTTTAAGAACCTCTTCCGCAGGTCCAAAACTATTATACCATGCTGCTTTCATAAACTCTCCTATAAATTATTTGATAATCCTTCTGTATGTCCATCCAAACCAATAGCCTGTCCAGAGATAAATCTACCAAGATCAGAACTTAAAAATAATGCAAGATTCGCTACATCAGTTGGCTCTACAAATGTTTTCATGGATACTTGCGAAAGATATAATTTTTCTATTTCAGCAATCGTTTTTTTCTGTTCTTTTGCATCCGCTTCTATTACTTTGTCAATCCTGTCTCCTCTTACACTACCTGGACATATTGCATTAACCCTTATACCAGAAGAACCAAGCTCCATTGCAAGTGTTTTTGTTAGTCCAATAACAGCCCATTTTGCTGATGTGTAAGGAGAACGCAACGGAAACCCAAAAAAAGATGCACTAGAAGCGATATTTATTATAGAGGGATTTTCTGATCTTTTTATCAAAGGTATTCCCTCTTTTAAGCAATAGAACATCCCATTAAGATTTATACTAATTGTTTTATCCCATTCATCCGGGTCAATATTCTCTAAATTATTTGTAGGCCCAGCTATACCAGCACAATTGACCAAAACATCAAGACTATCTACTTCAGAACTAATTTTTTTAAAAAAACTAACGACCTCTTTATAAACAGAGACATCAGTCTTATATGTAAATATATTTGGTAAATCGTCCTTAAGAGAATCAATAAATTTCTGAGAAATATCGCAGACGAATACATTACACTCTTCTTTATAATAGGCCGATGCTATCTCTCTACCAATCCCTGAGGCGCCAGCAACAATGACTACATTTAATTTTTTATTAAGAATTTTCATTTCGGATGAGCATCCTTTTTCAAACCATATACAATAGATAAACCTAAAAGAATATATACCAAAATAAGAGGCAAAGCAGATGATAGAACCGCGAATTTAATTGTGTCTAAACCACCAACATATATTAATGAAAGAGGAAGAACAACTAATGTAAATGCCCAAAAAAGACGCTGCCAAACTGGTGGATCATCTTTAGCCTCTAATCGATCTGTAGCACAGGAAGCGAGTGCGTAGGAGGTTGAATCAAAAGTAGTTGCCATAAAAGTAATACTCATTAAACAAAATAATAAAAGAGTTATCTGCCCACCAGGGAGGCTGCTAACTATATTGGGTATAGCGTGAGCGGCCTTGCCTGCACTAATGGCCGCTGTTGTCAAATAGGCACCACTAAGCTCAAGATCAAGAGCATAATTGCCAATAATACAATAGAATAGAGCACAGCCTATGCTACCAAAAAATAATGCTCCACCAACAACCTGTCTAATACTGCGTCCTCCTGATATCTTACTTATAAAAATACCATTAAAAGGCCCCACGGCAACCCACCAAGACCAATAAAAAATACTCCAATCTTCAACGAATCTAGTATCGTTAAGAGGCTCTGTCCAGGTAAGCATTCGAATAAAATTTTGAGTCATAAGGCCAAAACTATTTAGACTCATTTTTAAAATAAAAATAGTTGGTCCAACGATAAATACAAATGCAAGAAAAACAAAAGCAAAGACCGTATTAAAATTACTCAAACGCCTGATACCTTTATTCAGTCCGAGGTAAACAGAGACTGAAAAAATTACAGCGCAAAAGAGGATCACAATTACGTGTAATGAAAACGATTCGTTAACGCCAAATAGAGATTGTATGCTAGCTGATATCATTGGTGTCCCAAGTCCCATAGATGTGCCAGAAGAAAAAAGAAGACCCACCATAAATAAAATATCAATTACCTGCCCAGGAATGCCCTCTGCGTATTGCCCAAGTACAGGCTTGCAGGCTTTGCTTATTCTTAAATATGGAACCTTTTTAACATGATATACATAGCCCATTGCTATTGCAGGGATACAGTAAAAGGCCCAACCAGCAATGCCCCAATGGAACATACCATATGTTGCTGCATACTCTATCGCTAAATTAGATCTGGGTGCTAGACCAAAAGGTGGCATATCTATGTAATACGCCCACTCTATCATTCCCCAATAAAGAATTCCAGTGGCTACTCCAGCACAAAATAACATTGATGCCCAACTAAAAGTATTGAAATGATAAGGACCTTCGCCAAGTTTTACATCACCATACTTACTCATCGCAAGCCAAAGGACAAATACCATTACTATGACAGTAAGATACTGGTATATACTACCAAAGGTATTTTCAATTGTTACTTTTAAATTAAGTAAAAGCTCATAGCTCTCATTGGAATAAAGCAGCATCGGAGCTACTATGATTATTAGAACCGAGAGAGAACCATAAAATATTATTTTATCTAATCTATCAAACATTTATTCTATAGATACTATCATAAATTACACATTTTACACTTATGATTTTCTNCCAGTCTGAATATTCCATAACTCAGCATAAAAACTATCACGTTTCNACATAAGCTGATCGTGAGTACCTTGCTCATGGATGCGAGAATGCTTGATTACAAATATATTGTCGCAATTTCGGATAGTTGAAAGTCTATGAGCGATAATAATCATCGTTCTATTTTCCTTGATATCCATAAATGATTTTTGAATAAGACTCTCAGTTCTATTATCTACCGATGAGGTTGCCTCATCAAATATTAAAATNTCTGGCTCCCTAATAATCGCCCTTGCAATCGCCAAGCGCTGCTTTTGGCCTCCAGATAATTTTTGACCTCTCTCACCAATAACAGTATCATAGCCATCACGAAGCGTTGAAATAAACTCAACACATTGACTCTGCTCTGCAGCTCTAACGATGTCTTTTTCACTACAATTACCACTTCCATAAGCAATATTATTTCTGATCGTTCCATTAAATAGAAACGTCTCCTGATTAACAACTCCTATCTTATTTCTTAGACTCGCTATAGACATTTCCTTNATATTATGATCNCCAATTTTNATCNCNCCAGAAGANGNGTCGTATAACCTCAATAATAACTTTGCTAAAGTAGTTTTACCTGACCCCGTATCGCCAACAATTCCAACCGATGTTCCATANCCAATAGACATACTAAAATTTTTAAAAAGATCTAGCCCATCCGGATAATTAAAACTAATNTTTTCAAAATTAATATCAGATTTTAGATTTACTGGTTCAATAAAATTTTTATTCTCTATTATACGAANATCAGTATTTAACAAATTAAATATCCTTTGACTGGATGCCATTGACCTTTCGAAATCATCAACCAGCGTACCAAGAGTAGTAAATGGCCAGAGAAATCGCTGAGTAAGAAAAACAAGGACACTATAAGATCCAACAGCTAATGCCCCACTTAAAGCCATATGACTACCAATAAGAATAGTACCTAAAAACCCAGCCAATACCCCCATTCGAATAACTGGAACAAAAGCACTACTTATAGATATAGCGCCAATATTTTCTTTTTGATAATCATCGCTTAATTCACTAATACGATCTCTCTCATGCTTGAAAGTCATGAAGCTCTTTATTGTTT
Source organism: bacterium TMED217 (assembly GCA_002169695.1). Lineage (GTDB taxonomy): Bacteria > Fidelibacterota > Marinisomatia > Marinisomatales > UBA1611 > TMED80. Next base: position 2,774 of record NHJO01000011.1, on the reverse strand, counting down.
GTATACCAATTAGATTATTAAAAACTGAAGAGTTAAGCGCGCCTACCTTATCACGTACACGTTTATATCTAGGTGACAATTTTTTTTGAAAGAAAAAACTAATAATAAAAATAACTGGTACCGGTAGGATAGCGATGGTTGCAATCAAAGGCGATATATAGAAAAATATAATTCCAATGCAAATAGTTGATACAAAGACCTGAATNATTTGATTTACTCCNTTATTTAGAAANCGCTCTAATTGGTTCACATCATCATTNAAAATCGCGGTAATATTTCCTGTNGATTGATCTTCGTGCCAACTTAAACCTAGTTTCTGAGAGTGGTCATATGCTGATACCCTAACCTCATGTTCTACTGCCTGCGCTAAACCTCGCCATTGAACTGAATAAATATATTCAAACAAAGACTCCAACGCCCAAATAATAAAAGTTATAACTCCAAGAAATAATACCTGACTCTCAACCGAATTAAATCCAAGAGACGCGACAAAGCTATTTTCCTTTTCAACTACTAGGTCAACAGCCACACCAATTAAAATCTCTGGAGCAATGTCGAATATTTTATTCAAAGTNGAAAATAGGGCAGCAAATCGGGCTTTTGTACGCCAAGGATGTATATAACGAATTAATTCGCCAAAGGATTTAACAGAACTATGATTAAATTTCATTANAAAATAAGATTACTTAACNNAAACAATAAACTTATCAATAACTTTNCCAAGCATAAAGTAAAAACCAAAATGATACTTAAGTAACAAATGAAGCAAAATAATATAAAAATACCTCTACGGTATAAAATAAGATATCCTGAACAAAAAACTCAAAATACACACTCTGTATTTTTACTTCATGGTTTTGGAAGCAATATGGATGATCTTTTTTCTCTAAATCAGTTTTTCCCTAATGATTGGACGATTATAAGCCTACAAGCACCAATCCCTGCAGGATTTGGAGGTTGGGCATGGGCAGAGATTGACTTTAACAACCTAAAAGAACTTCCAAAACCGGAACAGAGATATAGCAGCAGAGAAATGATTGTTTCATCGATAAATACTTGTGTAAATGACCTTGGACTTAATGCTAGTAAAGTACATTTATTAGGCTTTAGTCAGGGTGCAGCTTTTACGCTTTTTTGCGGTCTGACATATCCAAAAATGTTTTATGGATTAGTAGCATTATGTGGTTTTTTTGAATATAAAAAAGTATTAGATGAAGTGAACACCAATGAAATTAAAAATCTAAATATTTTTATTGGTAACGGAATTATTGATGAAATAATTCCTATCCATCTAGGAAGAATGACAGAATTAGGTCTTAAGAAGCTTGATCTGAAACCCGTTTATAATGAATATAACGCTGGACATACTATAACAAATGACTGCCTGAATGATGTCCTAAATTGGATTAAATCAATTCAAAAACAATAACTACCTTAAAAGAATCATTTTTTTTGTTGACATATAATCATTAACCTTCATTAAACATAAATAAACACCAGAAGGAAGATTATTATCATAATTATCAACCGCTTCCCAAGTTATAGATTGTGAGCCAGCAGTTTGTTCACCTTCTAATATTACACTTACTTCCCTGCCTTTTATATCTAGAACAGAAACCTTAACAAAACTATCTTCTGGTATATCAAAATTAATTAAAGTTGTCGGGTTAAATGGATTTGGATAGTTTTGATATAATTTGTAACCATTAGGTAATAAATCGTCATTTTTTATATTACTTAGATTAACACCAATATAATCACACACACCTTTTACAATCGCATCCGCCGTAAGATCATAATTCCCAGCCTCAGAACAATTCATATCTTCATATGTCAAAGCCATTACATTCTCACCATAATTTAACCACCACCAGCTTTCGGGGTATTGATCCGGAGTTCCATTTGACCAACTTATAAAATAATTCCAATCCTCAAAACCACCTGGATAATATGCTTGGATACCAGAAATAAAATTCTTTTCCATTAATGTAAAATTATCACTAGTACCTGTCTCATGATGATAGACGAAATACCTTTTGCATGCGTAGGCGGAGTGCATATTCAGCGCAACCTCTATAGGATTTGGAATTACAAAAGATAGATCAATAAATCGATTTTGCAATGCGGAAACTTCTGGCTGTATAACAGAATCATCCCAACCACTTTCAATATCTATACCATTAGCATTCTCCCTTGAGTAACCAAGTTCTACTCCATCTGGATTATGCATAGGAACAATGTGAAAGATACATTGTGATCTTATCGCATTAGCTTCAGGAGAATCAGATAATAAAAAATTAATGATTTCATTAGCTACCCAGAACGATTCTTCTTCTCCAGGATGTGTTCTCGCATGTATATATATTCTTTTATATATAGTAGAACTTGGATTGTCTGATATAGTTAGCTCCCAAATTGCCCTATTTTGCACAGAAGAACCAATAGAATCAATCGTGACATATGGGCTCTGCGACCATACTACTAAATCACCTAATAAGTCATTATATCCATAGCCCCAATTTAAGATTCGGTTTTCTTCAAAGTCAGACAAATGCTGGCCACATTTTTCAAAAGGCAAAGACTGAGAGGATATATTTGATATTAATAATTTAATAACAAAACCAATGAATATATATTTTAATCTTACCATTGTCTTCTTTAGTGGAAATATAGTCAAATATAAAGAGTGATGTTTATTGAATATTAATTGAAATTAAAATTTTAAATTCCATCAATGAGAAGGTACACTAAATCTGTTTTTTTTATCTATGCTT
>NHJO01000010.1 GCA_002169695.1 bacterium TMED217 | reverse complement strand
ATTACAATTCCAAATAGCGCACCAAGAATCGTTCGATTCATGTTTAACTCCTTTTTCTCGGTTATCTTCATATATTAATATATTAACTTAAGAATACAAGCTATGTACTCTCCGCAAATTTGGCCTATTTATTGAAGAACCGCAACTATTAATTATAGTACATATTAAATAGTTAAATATTTATTGTATTAAATATGATATACCGGCACCAAAACCAATATCATCAATATTATTATTTGCTATATAAATATTTAGTTCAAGAGAGTCCTTTATTTTCTTTCCTGCTGAAATTTTATATTTAACGGTATCTTTGGTATTTATTTTTCGAGATGATTGAATTTTAAAATAATGAGATGATGCATCTATTTTCATGCCTATATGAAACACTTTAATTAATTCTTTGAATGCTGCTGTATTTCTAATAAAAGGATTACCAAGAACATAGTTTTTATGCGTCCACCCTGCAACATATTGAAAATTTGCATAATAGTTATCATCTTGATATGGCGGGTTATAGCAACAATGCGTTGTGTCTAAATATTCAATTAGAAGATTAGTATTGGGTATATAATTTTCTAACTCTATACCCCATAATCCATCGATACTGTTGGCAAATCTAAGACTACTAGTATCTTCAAAGAAATGTTGATAGTAAAACTTCATTATTTTTTCATCAGTATTTATTTGATAATAAAAATCCCATATACCTAAATGGCTTCCTAAAGCATTTGCATGAGGACCATCTATATATTCACCATCAGCAGATATAAAAACTTTAAAAAAATCTTTTAATGTATTTGGTTGCTGCCCTAATTCTGGAGTAGAACCAGACCATATTGCTTCATGCACAATACCAATACCCATTTTGCGTTGGTTTTTATGAATATTTAGGTATAGAAATTTTTCATGTAAAAAAGGAGCTTTAATATAAAAGTTATCAAAACCTCTTCCACTTTTATCAAAAAAACCGTGCGCTATTCCAAAATCGAATGAATAATTTTTGTTTCTCCTAAGAGTTTTTGAAGCTACAAAACCAATTTTAGGCATTGGTTGAGCATTTTTACTTATTAGCATTGATCCACTACTAAGCTCATCATTTAAATATTTACTAAAATCTCTATAATACAATCCAAGCCTTAAGAATGTTTGATTTGAAAAATTGTGTTTAATATAAGATTCTTTTAAATATAATTGGTTTGATTTTTGATATACAAAATGAGATTTATATTCCGTTTTTACGGTATTTAATTGCCAATCTATTTCAAGATCTAAAGCAGAAGGGTTGATGCCAAAATTATTTTTTTCTAACCACCAATAACCAGACTCTAAAGGATTAGATTGCATACTAACTTTTACTCGCCTTTCTTGCGAAAAGGCTAAATTTGATAAAAAAAGAATAATCATCAAATAGTAACTTTGATTTTTATATATCATCACTATGCAATAAGATAATAATAGAATTTAAAATTACTGAACAATACTTTTTTAGCTATGTGAAATTTTTTCTTATTAAAGGCTAGATTAATACTAAAAATTTATTATTTTTATATGCTATTTACTAAATTGGTAATACAACTATAGGACTATAATGAGTAAAACTATTCTTATAACAGGAGGAGCAGGATTTATTGCTCACCATGTTGTAGATAAAATTTTATCTACGACTGATTGGAGTATAGTAACTTTAGACAGATTAGATTTTAGTGGAAATTTAAATAGGCTTAAAGAGGTGGTAGATAAATATCCCGAATCTGATAAAAAAAGAGTAAAGGTTGTACATCATGATTTAAAAGCTCAATTGAATCCAGAAATTTGTGCGACTATTGGGAGAGTAGACTATATTAGTCATCTTGCTGCAGGTTCGCATGTTGACAGATCCATTTCCTACCCATTAGAATTTGTAATGGATAACATGGTAGGCACTGCTCATATATTAGATTATGCTAGAAAGCTAGATCATCTAGAAAATTTTGCATATTTTAGTACCGATGAAATTTTTGGGCCAGCACCCAATGGTATTAACTATAAAGAAAATGACAGATATAACTCTACCAATCCTTATTCAGCGACTAAAGCAGGAGCGGAAGAATTGGTAGTAGCTTTTGAAAATACCTATGGACTGCCATCGTTTATAACACATACAATGAACGTTTTTGGAGAAAGACAAAATCCTGAAAAGTATATCCCAATGGTTATCAAAAAAGTTCGCGACAATCAGACAGTCACCGTTCATGCAAATTCAGAAAAAACTATTGCAGGCTCTCGTCACTATATTCATGCAGAAGATGTAGCAGATGCTCTCATGTTTCTATATAATTATGACATTTCTAGCATTAAAGCTGATAATACGGGAGCAAAATGTCAAAAATTTAATATTGTAGGGAAAAATGAAATTAATAATCTCGAGTTGGCAGAATTTATTGCTAAAACGCAAAATAAAGAATTGAACTATGATATGGTAGATTTTCACTCACAAAGACCAGGACATGATTTACGCTATGCGTTAGATGGATCCAAAATGGCTAATATGGGTTGGACACCTCATTCAGCTTTTGAAAGACTTACAAAAACAATTAATTGGACACTGAAAAACAATAGATGGCTATCGATATAATACTGTTTGTAAAGAATCTATTTAAAACTATATTCAAAATATGAAAAACAAATATATTTTTTTACCAATTTTATGTAATATTTTATTTGCTCAAGTATCATTAGCTGATATAAATAAGCTTAGCAATCAACAATTAGATGCTATTAGGAGTGAATTAAAACAAGATTCTGATATAAAAGTATCAGAGGAAAAAGATTTAGAAGTTGATTTGACGAGTGTATCAATATCTTCTGAATCACCAACAGAACCATCTACATTTTTTGGTTACAACTATTTTAAGAAAGATGTATCATTTTTTGATAATATACCTACTCCAGCTGATTACAAGCTTGGTCCTGGGGATGAAATTACTATATCTCTTTGGGGAGAAAATAATTCAAGAGAAACTATTACTATTAATAAAGATGGAATGTTGTACTATGAAAGTATTGGGTTTATAAACGTATCTAATAAAACACTTAAGTCCGCAGAATTACTACTCAAAGAGGAACTTTCTAAAATTTATTCTACTTTAAAAGATGAAGACAATGCAACAAATCTTAAAATTGAACTCGGAAAGTTAAAATCTATAAATATTTATTTTTCTGGAGAAATTACGAATCCAGGAATTAGTCTTATCCATCCATTTTCCGATATTTTTTTAGCAATAGTACAGGCCGGAGGTATAAACAATAACGGCTCTTTACGTAAAGTACAATTAATTCGTGAAGGTAAAATAATAAGTACTGTTGATTTTTACTCATTTTTTATGAATGGGAAAAATAATTTTTCTAGTATTAAAATAGTAGATGGAGATGTAATTCATATCCCAACAGTTAAAAAACGTATATCTATATCAGGAGCAGTTAATAGACCGTCTACATATGAATTGTTGCCAAGCGAATCTATAGCTGAAATAATAATGTATGCTTCTGGTTTTGCTAGCAATGCATCTTCTACTCTAATCTTGAATCAAATTATTCCAGTTGAAGAAAGAACTTCCGATGATAATGCAAGGACTAGCGTTGCAATAAATTTTAAAAATAGAAAATCAACTATGTTAAATAATGGCGATATAATAAATGTGCCCTCTATTTCACCTGTTGATTTAAGTGTAACTTTATATGGTAGGGTAAAGTCTCCTGGAATATATCCTGCTATCAATACTACGCTAAAAGATGTTTTAGACATTGCAGGCGGTTTTAATGATCCATTATTTAGACAGACTATCCGCGAAGATAAAATTATCATTTTAAGACAAGATGTAAATCAATTTTATAGCAAGCAAATAGCAACATCCTATGAAGATGCAGATAAGGTTAAATTGATAGCAAATGATAAAATATTTGTTTATGAAAACATAAATTATAAAAATAATTTTACTTATCGTATTGAAGGAGAGGTTTTTAAGCCAGGTACATACCCTTTAAGTACTGCTGATTTAACAGTTCGCGAAGCATTGAATATTGCTGGCGGCTTAACAGAACTATCTTCAGAAAGAAATCTTACTCTAAAACAAGAGTTCACTGCAGTGGATGACGCAGGGAATATAGTTACTACTTCAGAGAGTGTTAATAATGTTGACCTAGATTTTATAATTGGAATTAATTCGGTAATTTTAGCTTCTCCATTTGAGAATGTAGTTAGGGTAGAAGGAAATGTCTATAATCCTGGATTAATTACCTATCAAAAGGGTGCAAACCTACCAAGATATATAGAGCTTGCTGGGGGGAATAAACCTAATACTATAAATAGAAAAATTTATATAAAAAGGGCAAATGGTAATATTGAACAAAATGGAAGAGTTTTGTTAGGTCTCGGTAAAAACATTTATCCAGGTGATACTATTATTGTACCCCTTAATCCAAATCCAAGAGAATTTGATATCACTGCCTTTATATCTGACTTATCAACAACATTAGCTAACATAGCAGCTATTCTTTTAATAGTTGATAATCAAACTGACTAGAATATAGTGAAGTTAATCCTTCTCCGTCATGGTGAAAGTCAATGGAACTTGGAAAATAGATTTACTGGCTGGAAGGATGTTTCTTTAACTAACTTAGGAATAAAAGAAGCTATTTTCTCGGGTCAGCAATTAATTAAAGCTGATATTAAAATAAAAAGCGTACATACTTCTATATTGAATAGAGCAACCGAAACCACAGAAATTGTTACGGATATTATCAATTTCCCTAAAAAAGAAATCCACTATGATTGGCGTTTAAATGAAAGGCACTATGGTGCACTGCAAGGATTAAATAAATCTGAAACAGCTTTGAAGTATGGAGAAGATCAAGTACTTATTTGGAGAAGAAGCTATAATATACCGCCACCATTATTGTCTGAAGACGATGAAAGACATCCAAAACTAAATGAAAAGTTCAAAGATATTGATAGCAATTTACCTATTGGTGAAAGCTTGAAAAATGTTATCGATCGATTAAAGCCATTTTGGAAAGAATATAAAGATAATATCATTAAAAATGGAGGTAACCATCTCATTGTAGCACATAGTAATTCATTAAGAGCTATTGTGAAAGTTTTAGATCAATTATCAAATGATGAAATTATATCAGTGAATATTCCTACTGGAGTTCCACTGATATATACTTTAGATCAAGACTTGAACGTAATAAGTAAAGAGTATTTACTTAATGAAAAGGAATTAAAAGCAAAGCAAGAAATAGTTATGAATCAGGGTAAATCAAAATGAAATTAGATTTTTCAGATATAAATATTTTATTAATAGGCGACTTCATGATTGATCATTATATCATCGGCACATCAAATAGAATATCTCCTGAAGCACCAGTACCTGTAGTGGTGCCAAAAGAAGAATATTCTATACCAGGAGGTGCAGGTAATGTAGCTATGAATTTACGTGCAATAGGAGCTAATGTGACCTGTATAGGATGCATCGGAAATGACATTTGGGGAAAAAAGTTACTTTCAATTTTAAAAAATGAAGGTATTAAGACAGAAGGAATAGAGTTGATTGATAATCATCCCACCACCTTAAAACAAAGAATTTATTCAGATGGTAAGCAGGTCGCAAGACTAGATACAGAGAAGATAATAGGTTGGCAATACAAGGCTGAAGCAGAACAAAAACCCAGTTCATATAATTTTGATACCATTATATTATCAGATTATAATAAAGGAGTATTAAATAATTTATGGTTTGAAATAGGTAATTTAAATGCGGACTCTAACGAAGCTAATATAATTGTTGATCCAAAGAAAGCTTCTTTCGACTATTATCAAGGAGCTAATATTATAACACCAAATTTAAACGAATTAAAGAAAGCTTCTAGCATTGATATTAAGGATGATAAATCACTTGTATATGCTTGCAATAAACTGATTGAAAAAAATAATTTTGATTATATAGTTGCAAAAAAAGGAGACAAAGGTATCACAATTGTTGGAAAAAATAATTTTGTTAAACATGTGAAAGCCCATATGGTCGAGAATCCAGACGTTACGGGGGCTGGTGATACAGTAATTTCAGTCTTATCTGTTGTATATGCTAAAACAAAAGATATAGAGTTATCTGTAAAAATTGCTAATGCAGCAGCGGCTATTGTTGTAGGAAAACCTGGCACTGCTACCATAACAGTAGAGGAAATAGAAAAGGCTAATTACTGAATGGTATTAGCGTAGGTATTTTTACAAAAACTTTACCAACTTAATGTGTTAAAATATAATTGATGTTTTAAAGTTTTCCATCTTTTCTCATTTGATCTCTGATGGAAGTTGCTGATATTTCGCCAATTTCATTTGGTGGTATATGTTCAATGATGTCATAACCAACACCTCGTCCATAATTGATGGACTCAATATCGGGTATAATTGAAGTAACTACCCTGCCATCTGATATTAAATCTTTTAATTCACCTTCATGTATCATTTTTTCAATTTCTTCGGCTGTCCAAGGATTATTTTCATCTGGTTTTACATCTCTAATTGCCAACCAAACGTTTTTACCTTCTTTTAATCTTTCGTTAATAAGCCAAAGATGTCCTTTATGTAAAGGTTGCCAACGTCCAACAAACATAGAATACTTCATTTATACACCTTCTTTGTTTATATATTTTTCTTTGATTAAATATTCTATAATTTGGTTTGATGCATCATCAAGTGTTATTTCATTATTTATAATATGTAATTCTGGATTTTCAGGAGATTCATAAGGAGAACTAATACCAGTAAAATTAGAAATCTCACCATTTCTGGCTTTCAAATACATACCTTTTGGATCTCTTTTTTCACAAGTTTCAAGAGACGCATCAATAAAAACCTCTATAAATTGTTTTTTTTTAACTAATGACCTTGCTAAATGACGATCAGATTTAAAAGGAGAAATGAAAGCTGTTAGCACAATAACTCCTGAGTCCAGAAATAGTTTAGAGACTTCACCTATTCTTCTAATATTTTCAATTCTGCTTTGCTCATTGAATCCTAAATCCTTATTTAAACCATGCCTTACATTGTCACCATCCAACAAGTATGTCTTATAATTCATCAGGAATAGTTTCTTTTCTACAAAATTTGCTAAGGTTGATTTACCGCTAGCACTAAGACCGGTAAACCAAAGAATAAAAGGTACCTGATTTAATAAGTTTGCTCTATGAAGACTACTTATTGTAGTATCATGCCATATAACTTCTGGTTTTTTACGAATAGTCACCTAATATATTCTTTTGGTTTAACATAGAATTTCCAGTCCATCACTTCTATAGTTGAATGCTCTGTTATGTCAAAAGATTGAAATTCTTGATTAGGCAAAACCCTTTTTTCGACACCATTAACTAATATACCCATTGGCATAATAAAATTGTTATTAACATTGCTCCATCTATAATAAAAACTAGACTCTGTTTGATAGTACTCCAGTTCAGGTTGATTAGGACTGTAGAAATATTGTTCTGAAAAATAGGAATAATTAGTACCAGTTTTCTCCTCAACTTTGTCAAAGAAGTCTTCTGTATTAACATGGCTCTTTGCATTTTCAATCATGAATTCTTTTAATATTTCAAACCAAATAGAGTCATTATTTATAGCACTTCTTAAGGTGTGCATTACCCAAGCACCTTTCATATAGGTATCACCATTTAAGGCCCAATAATTTTCATCTTCTGGACCCACAATAGGTATTTTATTTTGAATCCTTGATTTAATACTTTTTAGATAATCAACGCTAACGGGGTAGCTATTGAATTTATCTTCAAAATATAATGCTTCGGAATAGACTTGCAATCCTTCATGAATCCAAATATGTGTTGGGTCAATTGCTGTTACGCTATTACCAAACCATTCATGTCCACTCTCATGAATGATGAGTGGATCAATCACTCCATACATTGCCCAGCTGCTGCTTCTAACGCCATTATAAATACTAAAACCATTTCCATAAGTTACAGCTGACTGATGTTCCATACCTAAATATGGTACTTCAATTAGCTTATATCCATCATTCCACCATTGATAATCGCCAAAGTATTTTTCATAGAAACGTATGACTTCTTTTGACTGGACAAAATAGTTTTTTGCCACTTCTTTATTATAGTCTAAAACATAATGATTCATATTATGTATTGTACTTTTTTTTATAAATGTATCTTGAACAGCAACATAGTGTCCGATTTGCACAGAGATATTATAATTGTTAATTGGATTGTTAACAAACCACTCATATGTAGTTTTACCATCTTCTTTTGCTACCACACTTCTTAGTTGGCCATTAGCAACACTCATTAAATCGGACGGAACAGTGAAAGCCATTCTAACACTATCTGGCTCTTCAGATATATGATCTTTATTAGGCCACCAAATTCTTGCACCCTCTCCTTCACATGAGACTGCTACCCAATCCCTATCATTCTTATCTTTAGACCACGTAAATCCTCCTGCCCAGGGTGGATTATCAGCACTTTGAGGTACTCCATTATAGTGAACTGTAAAATCAAACAATGTATTTTTATCTACAGTTTCATTGAAGAATATCATAACAGCATCTTCTTCTCTAATGTATTCAACCGTATTATTTTGATAAGTAATTTTTTTAATATTTAAATTTTTTGCTAGATCAACTTGTAAAGTATCAATATTATCAAGACTTTTTGCTTTAATAGTTACAAAGCCATCAATTGATTTTTTTTCAATATCAAAGTCAATGTTAATATCGTAATATGTTACATCATATGAACTTCGATATTCATTTAAAAATCCCATTAAGTAATTATTTCGAGTTAATTCAGGAGTATCTGTCTGGGAACCATGAGGTCTCAAATCAGCAACATTCACATTGCAAGCAAGTAATAAAGTAAAGAGAATTATTAGTATACTAAATTTTTTTTTCATAATAAGTAGTTGATTGAAACATATTTTTAGCAAAAATAATATAGTACAGTAGAATACAAAATAAAAACCAAAGAACAATAGCGAAAGCTTCTTTTATTACGAATAGTAAGTAAGCAATACTAAAGTATACTATCCATTTTACCCAGTTAGGCTGATTCCAGAGTTTTAAGAGCAAGTTCATCATTTTGTCTTTGTAATTTAATATTTAAATTATAGAATATAGTAGCTTTAATATAAACCATATCCAAAATCCTAGAAAAAAAGAAAGGGACAATTAATTATGATTTACGTTTTAACTTATAATCATCCTCATAAAAAAACTCAAGATTTATTACTTACAATGAAATTAAAAAATTATTCTAATATTCACATTATTTCTACGCCATGGGTTAAAAGAAAAAATTTTAAACCACTAATACCGCACAGATTAGGCAATACACATAATATTTATCCATCAGATTTATCAAGTATTTTAGGTTATAAATATTCAGAGTTTCAAAGTTTAGATGAATTGCCAACTCTTGAAAAAGATGATTATGTTCTAATTGGTGGGGCTGGCATTATAAAAAAAGAGATAGCTGATACAAAGAAAATTATTAATTCTCATCCTGCATATTTACCCCATGTTCGCGGTTTAGATTCCTTTAAATGGGCCATAATCAATAATAAGCCAATTGGGGTCACTTCTCATATCATTTCAGAAGAAGCAGATCAGGGCTGGTTAATTAAGCAAAAACATGTTCCTTTATTTTCTTGGGATACTTTTCATAGTGTGGCTAATCGACAATATGAAATGGAAATAGATATGCTTGCATCTGCTGTTGAAGATTTAGAAAATGCTTCACTAGAGTCTTTAGCTATTGAAGGGGTTGAGGTAAGTAGGAGAATGCCACATAAGATAGAGTTAGAAATGATAAAAAAGTTTGAATCTTTAATTAAAAATCAAACTACATAGTTGTTACTTTATAGCCATATCATACATGTCATTGTAATAATCTAGCGATTGATTATAAATCAATTGATATTTTTGATATAATAGATCTTCATTAGGTGATTTTTTTTTGAATCCAGTTGTTTTGATAACATTATCATACCAATGTTTCCACCAAATACCGTCCTGAGGGTGATTTCCTTTCTCCCATTTTAGCATAGAGATATCAAACTCTAAATCAATACTGCTACACCACTTCGACAATATTTTTTCAGGGTTATTAAGTAAAATATTGGAATCAATGACAATAAATTTTTTACCAATACTATCTAAATAATTTATAATTTTATATTGCTGAGGATACCCTAGTTCATCTACATTCTTGAGTATATTTTTCTTAACATAAGAGTTGATTACATCTTTAGGGTGACGTATTAAAATACAGTTTTGAAAACTTTTAATCCAATGGATGTTATTTAAATTAATTAAATGATGTGCCATATGTTTCTGATACCAATGTTTTTTTCCAAAGGGTATTTCAGAAGTAAGGTCTGCAACTACATCACCATATTTATTAGGATAGTGATCAATAATTTCTTGATACATTGGATGCTTTAACTGCTGCTCTTTTAGGTAATAAGCATAAAAAGGTTCATCAGAAATAAATAAATCTTCTCTTGAAGACCAAGATCTCATAAGTGCAGTAGATATATTTCTTGGGCCTGACCAACAAGCAATTTTCATACTAGCCTATATAGTCTTGAATTTTTTGATTGTATAACTTTCTAATTTTATGAACTAAAGAATTAGAATTAGTTGAATCCAGTTTTCTATCTTCCAATTGGGAAACTGGGATAATACCTGCAAATGTACCTGTTACAAAAGCCTCATTACAGTCTTTAATATCTTGGAATGTAAAATTAGTTTCAGAACATACTATACTATTTTGATTACATACTGAAATAGCTTTTCCTCTCGTAATTCCATTTAAACAATATTCTCCAGTTGAAGTTAAAACGCTATCGTCCTTAATAAAGAATAAGTTGGTAGAATTGCATGTACTAATATTACCGTTCATATCATTCATAATTCCTTCGTCATATCCTAGTTTATTTGCTTCTATACTTGCTAAGATACAATTCAGTTTGCTTAAAGTGTTATAATGTGGACTTAATATGCTCTCATTAGGCCTAACATTAGGGACTCTACCGATATTTATACCCCTTACATATGTATTTGGATCTGTTTTTTTATATTCAGGAATGATTACTAGGTTAACTGGTCCTACGTTTGCATTAGGATTTTGATATGGGGTAATCTTATCTCCTCTAGATACCACTAAACGAATGTGTATATTATCATCCATTTTATTTCTATTTAAAACTTTATTAATTTGATGAATTATTTCCTTTTTTGAGTAGTGAATGTCCAATGAAATACCTTTTGCGCTTGCATATAATCTATCTAGATGATCTTCTATAAATACCAATTTTGATTTATGTAATCTAATCCCTTCCCAGACGCCATCTCCAAGTAAAAATCCACTATCAAATACAGAAATTTTTGCTTTACTCCTAGGAAACAATTTCCCATTGATATTAATAAAAATATCTTCATTCTTTGAATTTGATATATACGAATGACTACTCATTTGTGGGCCCACAGGGACTTGAACCCCGAACCTGCGGATTATGAGTCCGTTGCTCTAACCAATTGAGCTATGGGCCCCTAAAATTTTTACAATCTAATATTGATATATTCAAAAATTTTAATCCAAGATTTATTAAAACAATATAAATAATTTTTATTTATTACTTATCCCTTGGTAACGCTTTTCATTTTTTAGTTAAAATATTATCTAATATTAATTATTGTATTAGTGATATGCTACACCATAAATTTCTTTTGATTCAAGTTATATATAACAATGATTGAAAACATTAATTTAGAGACACTAAAAAAGTCTATTTATAGGCAAAAAAATCTATTTGTATCTATATTTATAGGCTGGTTTATTATATTCGGTCTATATTATTCTTTTGTTGAAAGATCTTACACTTCAAGTATGGAAATTATACCATCAGAATCTAATCAAAGTTCATCTTCATTATTGGGCAGCTTTGGAGTTAATCTTCCAATAGGGAGCTCAGTAAATTATAATTCTTCAGTACTATATCCAGACATAGTCACAAGCAATCGTTTAATTAAAAAATTAATGCACTCAAATATTATTTTTGAGTCTCAAGAAAGACAAATAAAGGATATTTTTTTAGAAAAATATTTTAATAAAGCCAAGAAAAAAGGTGTTTCAGAATATGAACTAGATCTGCTAATAATTGACTTTTTTAAAAGTAATATTATTTCTGTTTCTAGAAATAGAATGACAGAAATTACTACAGTTGATATTAGAACTTTTGATAAATCACTTTCGCTAATTTTAGCTTTAGAGCTTTTTGATATATTTAATTATTTACAGCTAGAAAAAAGAAATGAAAACCTAGATTCTCAAATGAACTATACTAAACTACGAGTAGATAAAGTATCTAACAATTTAGATGCACTTCAGAAAAAGAAAATAGCTTTTATTAAATCAAATGTTGATATAAGATCTCCTCAATTAACCTATGAGCTTGATAAAATAGTTACAGAGATTAATATTGAAAAATCAATTTTTTTATCATTAAGAGACAAATATGAAGTATTTGAAATAGAAAAAAATAACTTAAGTAATATAGCATCATTTATTGATGATCCTATTGAGCCTATTAAACATAGTAGCCCAAGCTTTAGGTTAAGTTTTTTAATCTCTCTACTATTTCTATTTTCTATATATGCTATATTATGCTTAAGAGATATTAATTTTACTCTTCCTAAAGATTATTCATGAATAAGAAAACTCTATTTATAACTGGGGGCTGTGGATTTATAGGTAGTAATTTCATTATTAATCAAATTCAGCATACAGATAATAGCATTATCAATTTAGATAAATTGACTTATGCTGGTAATCAAGATAATCTCAAAGATATTGCTTCTAGTAGCCGATACACTTTTGTTAATGGTGATATTAATACCAAAAATATTGTAGATGATATCTTTAGAGATTTTCACCCAAATGCAGTTATTAATTTTGCTGCTGAGTCCCATGTCGATAGATCAATTGATGGTCCAATGGAATTTGTACATACTAACATTGTAGGAACAGCTAATTTGCTAGAGTCTTCAAGAAGGTATTATGATTCAAATCAAGAAGATAATTTTAGATTCATACATGTTTCAACAGATGAAGTATATGGTAGTTTAGGTGATGAAGGTTTTTTTTCAGAAGAAACACCTTATAGCCCTACTAGTCCATATTCAGCATCAAAGGCTAGTTCCGATCACCTTGTAAATGCTTGGCACCATACTTTTAATCTGCCTACTATTATTACTAATTGTTCTAACAATTATGGTCCATATCAGTTTCCAGAAAAGTTAATTCCTTTAATGGTGATGAATTGTCTTGAAGGAAAAGATTTGCCAGTTTATGGTAATGGAGAGAATGTAAGAGATTGGTTATTTGTTACAGATCATTGCGATGCAATTTATGAAGTTCTTTTGAATGGAAGAATTGGACATACATATAACATCGGTGGCAATAATGAAATTAAAAATATTGAAATCGTTAATTCTATATGTGAAATAATGGATAAGCAAAGACCTTTAGATAATGATAAATCATATAACGATTTAATTAAATTTGTTCAAGATAGGCCGGGACATGACTTTAGATACGCTATAGATGCATCAAAAATCAAAAACGAATTAAAGTGGGTTCCTAAAGAAAATTTTCAATCAGGAATTCAGAAAACTATAAAGTGGTATCTTAGTAATAGAGACTGGTACGAAAAAATAAAGTATAAACAAGAAAGATTAGGAGTAATATAATGAAAGGTATTATTTTAGCAGGAGGCACAGCGTCACGATTACATCCAACCTCAGTGTCAGTTAACAAGCACTTATTACCTGTATATGATAAACCCATGATATATTATCCATTATCAACTATGATGTTGGCTGGAGTTAAAGATATATTGATTATTACATCTGGAAATTCCATAGATAGTTTTAGAATGTTGCTTGGTAATGGGTCACATTTAGGAATTAAAATTTCTTATGCTGTTCAAGATAAACCTAACGGTATTGGTGAAGCTTTTTTAATTGGCGAACAATTCATTAATAATGAGCCTGTATGTTTAATTTTAGGAGATAACATATTCCATGGAACTGATTTGCAAAAAAAGCTGCATCAAGCTGCAATGAATAATAACTTACATGATGGAGCTACAATATTTGCATACAAAGTATTAGATCCTAGAAGATTTGGAGTTGTAGAATTTGATTCAAATAATATTGCAATTTCTCTTGAAGAGAAACCAGAAAATCCTAAATCTAACTTCATGATTCCTGGATTATATTTTTATGATAATCAAATAGTGAATATTGCAAAAAAAATGAAACCTTCAGATAGGAATGAATTAGAAATTACTGATATAAATAATTATTACTTTAGTAAGAAAATATTAAAAGTTACTGAATTAGGAAGGGGAACGGCTTGGTTTGATTGTGGTACAGAAGACTCTTTACTATCTGCATCAAATTTTGTTCAGATTCTTGAGAAGAAACAGGGGCTTAAAATCGGTTGCATTGAAGAAATTTCTCTTAATGAAGGTTTAATTTCAAAAAGTGAATTAAAAATATATTTAAAAGAAAAAAATTCAAATTATTATAATTATTTGAAATCTTTTATATAGTATTATTGTTTTATTTTTTTTGATTGTAAAGTTTGATTAAATATGTACATATATAACGTAAAAAAGTATGATAATAAAATTATGGGGAAGTAATGAAATTTATTGATCTTAAAAAGCAACATAATGAAATTAAAGTTGATCTTGATAACTCACTGAAGCATATTTTTGAAAATACCAGTTTTATTATGGGCCCTCCCGTACAAGAGCTTGAAAGTATATTAGCTGAATATGTCGGTGTAAAACATTGTATATCATGTGCAAGTGGAACAGACGCTATCTTAATGGCCTTAATGAGTCTTGATATTAAACCAGGTGATGCAGTCTTCTTATCATCATTTACATATATTGCAACTGCTGAAGTGGTTTCATTGCTAGGAGCTACACCTATTTTTGTTGATAGTTACGATTCAACATTTAATATGTCACATATAGATTTAGAAAATAGAATAGCAAAAGTCTTGAGTGAAGGAAAATTAACCCCTAAAGCAATTATTGCTGTTGATATTTTTGGTTTACCTGCAAGATATAGATTAATTGAAGAAGTAAGTAAAAAACATGATCTTCCAATTATTGAAGATGCTGCACAAAGTTTTGGCTCAGAAATCAAAAATAAAAAAGCATGTAGCTTTGGATTAATTGCTACTACATCATTTTTTCCTGCTAAGCCATTGGGGTGTTATGGAGATGGAGGAGCAATCTTTACTAATGATGATCATTTAAATGAAACCTTAAGATCTATCAGAATTCATGGTAAGGGTCAGGATAAGTATGACAATATAAGAACGGGAATAAATGGTAGATTAGATACAATCCAAGCCGCGGTGTTATTAGAAAAAATAAAAATTTTTGACGATGAATTAATCAGTCGTAATAATATAGCTAAAAGATATACAGAAGGTTTATCAGATATTTTAAGAGTTCAATATATTCCTGAAGATTATCAATGTTCTTGGGCGCAATTCTCTTTACTATGTGACAGCGAAGAACAAAGAACAGATATAATGAATTTTCTTAAGACCAAAGATATTCCTTCAATGATTTATTACCAAAAGCCAATGCATATGCAGGCAGTTTATGCTAATTTGGATTATAAGCCAGAAGACTTACCAGTTTCTAACAATTTAAGTAAAAGAATTTTTAGCTTACCTATGCATCCTTATTTAACATCAGACGAAGTAAATTTAGTTATCGAAAAAACAAGAGAAGCTTACATAAGATGAACGAAATATCTAATAAATCATGTGTTGTGGGTGCAGGTCATTGGGGTAAAAACTACCTCAAAACTTTGAGTCAGCTAAATATTAACTTTTCTGTGGTTGAGCAAGATAAAAAGACTAGAGCTCTACTGAAAGATCAGTATAGTAATATTAAATTTTATAATAATATTGACGAGACTTTTGAGCAAGACTATGATTCATATTTTATCATTACTCCACCTCACACTCATTATGATTTGGCACTTAAATGTCTAGAAAATAATAAAAATGTACTTATCGAGAAACCTTTGACTTTAATACCTAAAGATGCTAAACAACTTTATAAAGTAGCGAAGGAAAAGAAAAAAACATTAGCTGTAGGTCACTTATTATTGTTTCATCCTGCTGTTAGGCTAATAAAAAAATATATACAAGATGGTTATATTGGAGAAATAAAATATATTTATAGTAATAGATTGAATCTTGGAACAGTTAGAACTAAAGAGGATGTAATATGGAGCCTTGCTCCGCATGATATATCTGTTATTCAATTTTTAGTTGATTCATTTCCAAATAAAATAGAGACCATTAGTCAGGCCCTCGTTAATAGAAATATTAATGATATAGCAACAATTTTTCTAGACTATGCTGATAAAAAGATTAAATCGCACATTTTTGTGAATTGGCTCAATCCTATAAAAGATCACTCACTAACAATAATAGGAAATAAACGAATGATTACTTTGAATGGAGTATCAAATGAACTGACTGTGCACCATAAGTTTTTAAATGAAAAAAATGTTTTTTTACACTCGCAAGATATATCTGTTCAAAAAATAGATTATGAATTTGATTATCCCCTAACTTTACAAATTAAACATTTTTTAAATAATCAAAATAATCCTAATATAAAATATATTGGAGGTAAAGAAGCTATAGATGTAATGAATATTTTACATGATGCCTCTAGTAAATTATCATGAGCAATAAAAATATGAATATATTAGTTACTGGGTCGGCAGGATTTATAGGTTTTCATACCAGTTTATTTTTATTAAATAAGAATATGAAGGTATGTGGTATTGATAACCTTAATAACTATTATGACACTCAATTAAAAAAAGATCGGCTAGATATATTAAAAAAATTTGAAAATTTTTCATTTGTAAAGTGTGATTTAACTGATATGGACACTATAGACATATTAATGAAAGAGAATCATATTACTCATATTATAAATTTAGCAGCACAAGCTGGCGTAAGATATAGCTTAGAAAATCCTCATGCATATGTAAACTCAAATTTAGCAGGTTTTGTAAATATATTAGAACTTGCTAGGAAATATAAAGTAAAAAAATTAGTCTATGCTTCTAGTTCGTCGGTATATGGAGATAATACTGCCAGTCCTTCATGCGAAAATCATGTGACAGATTCTCAAATTTCTCTTTATGGAGCTACTAAAAAATCTAATGAATTAATGGCATATTCATATTTTAAACTTTTTAAGTTAGAATCTATTGGATTGCGCTTTTTTTCTGTCTACGGTCCATGGGGAAGGCCTGATATGGCATTATTTTTATTTACAGATGCTATTCTTAAAAATAAAAAAATTGATGTCTTCAATTTCGGGAAAATGCAAAGAGACTTTACGTATATTGATGATATTGTTTCTGGGATATATCATTCACTGAGCCTGGAAAAAGAAATTGACATTTATAATCTTGGAAACAATAAAACTGTTGAATTAATGTATCTAATTGAGACAATCGAGAAAAATATTGGTAAAAAGGCAGAAATAAACTTTTTGCCAATGCAAAAAGGAGATATTCAAAAAAGTTGTGCAGATATAGAAAAAGCAAAGTCTGACCTGCTTTACTCTCCCAGTACTTCAATTGAAGATGGCGTTGAAAATTTTATTAACTGGTATAAACAATATTATAGGATAAAAATATGAATTCATTAAAAGATAAAAAAGTATTAGTCATTGGAGGCGGAGGATTTATTGGTTCTCATGTAGTATTAGAGCTTTTAAAAGAACCAATAGACTCAGTTCTAATTTATGACAATTTTGTTAGAGGAAAAGCTGCCAATATTGTAGAAGCAATGAAAGATCCGAGATGTAAAGTATATGAGCATGGAGGCGATATTAGAGATATTGATATTTTAGATGACGCTATTAGCCGATGTGATTATGTTGTTCATCTTGCTGCAATGTGGCTATTACATTGTAAAGATTATCCAAGGACTGCATTTGATGTTAATATTCAAGGTACTTTTAATGTGTTAGAAGCTTGTGCAAAGAACAATATTGAAAAGCTAGTATATTCTTCATCTGCATCTGTATATGGAGATGCAGTCAAAGTTCCAATGAAAGAAGATCATCCATTCAATAATAAGAATTTTTACGGCGCAACTAAAATTGCTGGAGAAGCAATGTGTAGAGCATTTCATGATAGATACGAACTTAATTATGTCGGACTAAGATATATGAATGTATATGGTCCTGGTCAAGATCAAACAGCTGCATATACAGGAGTAGTCCCTATTATGTTAAATAAAATTGATGCTAATGAAGAACCAGCCATCAATGGAGATGGAAGCCAAGCATATGACTTTATATATGTTGAAGATGCTGCAAAAGCGAATATTTGTGCTCTTAAATCAGAAGCTGTAGATGAATTTTATAATGTTGGCACGGAAATTCAAACATCAATTAAGGAATTATGTGATTTAATACTTGAGCTAAAAAAATCAGATTTAAAGGTTAAGTACATGCCATATTCAGAAGAAGATGCTAGAAGGTTGGTTCAAAATAGAATTGGTTCCAAAGTTAAAGCACAGAAAGATATTGGTTTTGAATCTGCCTACTCTCTCAAAGAGGGTTTGATTAAGTTGATAGAATGGCGAGAGTTGAAACTTTAATTTTATTAAATGAAAATTTTAATTACAGGGAGTACAGGTTTTATTGGCACAAATTTAGTTTCATTTCTTAAAAATAATAATTCTATAGAAATATTGGAAGCATCTAGAGAAAATGGATTTGATTTATCTCATGATGGTTGGACTAAAAATTTACCTAAAAATGAAATAGATATTGTTATTCATTTAGCTCAATCTTCATTATATAGAAATTTTCCAGAAGGTGCTACTGATGTAAGGAAAGTAAATATTGATTCTACTGCAGAAATTTTAGAATGGGCTAGAATGAATAAAATTAAAAAATTTATTTTTGCTTCTACTGGAAGTGTATATGATAATTCTAAAGGAGAAAAGAAAGAATCGGATACTCCGAGTCCAAATTCATTTTATGGCGTAAGTAAGTTTACTAGCGAATTAATGATTCAATCATATAGCAAATTTTTTGATACTATAATTTTAAGAATATTTGGAGCATATGGTCCTGACCAGAATAATATGCTTATCCCAAATATGATTAATAAAATAAAAAATTCTGAAGATATCCCCTTGGCATCTTGTAAAGGACTATATATTAATCCTATATATATTGATGATTTAGTTCAAATTTTTCAAAGATTTATTGATAAAAAAAATGAATGTTGTGACATTTTTAATATTGGAGGTCCAGAGATATTAAGTCTACATGATATAGTTTTAAAGTTGGAGAAAATACTTGATATTAAAGCTAATATCGAAGAGATCAATGCTGAGCCAGCGTATGCAATTGGGTCAATACGTAAGATTAAAAATTATTTTAGTAATTTAGTTTTTACTGAAATTGATGATGGCTTAAATCGATGCGTGAATAGAAATTAGCTTATGTGCGGTATTTTTTCTTTAACTAATCTTGATAATAAGCCAATTGATTTATTATTGATGAAAAGAATGTGCTCGAAGATGGAGCATAGAGGTCCAGATGGAGAAGGCTTTTGGTCAGAAAAAAATCTGTTTTTAGGACATAAGAGATTAAAGATACTAGATTTATCAGAAAATGGCAAACAACCCATGCTTTCTAACAACAATCGATATGTTTTATCTTATAATGGAGAGGTTTATAATTATAAAAAAATAAAAAAAGATTTAATTAAAAAAGGTTACACTTTTAAATCTAAAACAGATTCCGAGGTAATAATTAATGCTTATCAAGAATGGGGAACAGACTGCTTTAATTTATTCGATGGAATCTTTGCTACTATTATATGGGATAGATCCGAAAATAAATTAATTGTAGCTCGAGATAGGTATGGAACTAAACCTCTATATTATTTTAATAATCAGAGTCTATTGATTTTTTCATCAGAAATTAAACCTATATTGACACATCCCCATGTATCTGTTGATTTGAATAAAAACGCTTTAGATCAATATTTTACTTTTCAAAATAATCTCAACAATGAAACCTTATTCAAGGACATTAATATGGTTGATGCGGGGACATTTATGATATATGATTTAAACAAAAAAACAAATAAAGCCACAAAGTTTTGGGAATTTAATTTTGAAGAAGATCATTCAATATCAAAAAATGATGCAATTGAAGAAGTCGATAGGTTATTTAAGTTATCTGTTGAAAAACAGTTAATGTCTGATGTCCCAATTGGATCTTATCTTAGTGGCGGCATGGATTCTGGAGCTATCACAGCTGTTGCATCAACTAAATTTGATCAACTGAAAACATTTACAATAGGTTTTGATATGAAATCTATATCAGGAATGGAGATTAATTTTGATGAGAGGACCAAAGCAAAATTTTTGTCTGATTTATATAAAACAAATCATTATGAATCGATATTAAGTTCAAATGATATGGAATCTTGTTTAGGTGATCTTATTCCAATTATTGAAAATCCCGTAGTTGGGCAATCATATCCTAATTATTATGCTGCAAAATTAGCTAAAAAACACGTAACAGTTGTATTTTCTGGAGTTGGAGGAGACGAGCTTTTTGCAGGTTATCCTTGGAGGTATCAATATTCTAGTAATAATAAAAATCCTGAAGAATATATTGGTAAATACTATAAATATTGGTCAAGAATTTTACATGACAGAGAAAAGAGAAGTCTTTATAAGCCATCTCTTTTTAAAGAGACAGAAAATTATTCATTTGAATCTTTTGCAGGTAAATTCAATAAAAAATCTTTTTTGAATACCAATGAAGATTATATCAATAAATCTTTACACTTTGAATGTCAGACTTTTTTACAAGGTTTATTAACACTAGAAGATAAGATTAGTATGTCATTTGGTCTGGAAACTCGAGTCCCATTTTTAGATAATGATTTAGTAGATTTTGCTATGAAAATTCCCATAAAACATAAGCTAGAAAAACTAGTTCATAATGAAGAAACATTTACGAATCAAACCAGCGATGGTAAAATTGTTCTTAGGAGAGTATTTGAAAATTATGTTACAAAGGAATATTCTAATAATAAAAAACAAGGTTTTTCTGGTCCAGATGGATCTTGGTTCAAGGGAAATAGTATTGAGTATGTTAGAGGTCTTATAAAGAATAAAAATGCAGCGATGTATAACTATCTTGATTTTGATAGCGTAGCAAATATAGTAGATATACATTTTTCCGGAAGAGATAATAAAAGATTATTGATTTGGTCATTAATTAATTTTGAAATATGGCTCAATACTTTCTTAAATGATTAATTTATATGATGAATATTATAACTTCACAGCCATTATCCTTAGTAGTTATAATAAATATTTTACAAAAAGTTTTTTCATATAGCATTTTCTTTATCTTAGCTTATATCTTATCACACAATGAATATGGATTATTTGAAACAATATATTCTATTGGATATTTTGGAGTCATGGTTTTTGGTCTTCAGGCAGAATCTGCATTTGCTAGATATTATTATATTGACAAAGAAAATAATCAACTGTCTAAATCAATATTTAATGTAATATTAATCTATTTATTTGGATCAATCTTATTTTTCTCACTTTTACAATTATTTAATCCTAGATTTTTTCAATTTGATAATTCCAATCTATCGATTTATCTCCTGCTTTTTGTAATTATTAACTTAATATACAGCCTTGTATTGATCTACTTTAGATTTGAAGCCATATATAAGATATATATTGCAGCAATCATTTATGAAATAATCACATTTTTTTCTTTATTAGGGTTTTTTTATTTAAAAAATTTATTGTCCATTGAATATTTGTTAATACTCTTTTCAATGCCAAAGCTTTCTATCTTATTTTATATTCTTTTCACTAAGGCAAGTAAAGATGCATTTCAAATTTCAATTCCTACAATCACAAAGTATCTAAAATATTCTATTAATATCATTCCAGTGGTAGCTATTAGTTTTGGAGTACTAATGTTTAGTAGAATTTTTGTTCTTAATAATTTTAATGATTTAACATTAAGTAATTATAGTATGGGTTTAAGAATTTCTATGGCGTATCTTTTTTTTAATGAAGTTTTTCGCTTCATAGTAGACCCTGTTATGATAAAAAAAGATAGAACAGAAAATGTTGAATCATTAATGGAAAATGTTTTTATAAAGTATACAGAATTGCTTTTATACTTCAATATTTTTATGATTATAAGTTTCTATTTTTTAAATATCTATTTTTTATCATATAGGTTTGAAGACTTAGCAATGTTTATGCCATATCTATTCCTTGCAAACTTTTTTAATCTTTTAATTAATTATTTTTTGTTAGTTCATAATTTAAATTTTAAGACTATATATAATTTTATAGCTTTTTTTATTGGAGCTATTATTTTTAGTTTGTCTTTATACCTGAGTGTATTAAGTGTGACTAGTTTACTGTTTTCTTTACTCCTTTTCTATTTTTCAACTTTTATAATAGTCTTTTTCTTATCAAAGAAAAACAGCACAATAAAATTGAATTTTAAATATGTATATATTTCTTTGTTTATAATGCTTATTAACTTATTTATTGAATCAGGATTTTTAATAAAATGAATTTCTCTTTTTATTTAGCACTACTCATATTTTGTTTCTTGCTACTAAGGCTAATCCCAATTTTTTTAAGCTCTAAAAAGATTCACAGATATTCTGAGGATGGATATTATTATATATATGTGATTAGACATTTATTTAACAAAAGGAATGGTAAGAAATTAAATAAGCAGTTTCTTCTATTTTCGTCTATAGATAATCATGCTTTATATCCATATTTTGCAAGCCTTTTTTTACGATTTCTAAGTCTAGATTTTATAAAAAATTATTTTAATGTAGTAGTTGATTTACTGTTCTCATTATCTATGTTTATGGTATTGCAACATTTTGGATTTACAGATTATAAAAGTTTTCTTTTGGTAGTGTTGTATCTTTTAATACCTTTTTCTTATAGCATAACTAATCTTGGTCCTAGAGTTTTTTCTTTTACTCCAAGATTGTTCTCAGAGATAGTTTCTAGTCTTATGATTTTTAGCTTGTATGCATTTAATAATTTAGATCCTATTTTCATTATTCTTTTCTTATTTTTATCTTTAATATTTATTTACCTTTCAAAATTTGCACTCCAGGTATTTTTTTTATTATTAATCCCAGCTATGATTTTAAATGGAGATTATATACCTATGTTTTTAAGCATTACAATTTTTATTATATCGTATGTTCTTGATAAGAAGCAAAAAATTGCTATCAAGGCACAAGTAGAGCATTTGAAAGTTTATTTTTGGAAAAATAAAAATAATGATATGCACTTTTCCAATAGAAATTCTTTCAAAGAGATTATTGAATTATTTTTTTCTGGTAGTATTAAGTTGCTTTTTAAGCAAGTTTATAAAGAAAATAGTTTTACAAGCACGTTTATTAAATTTTTACCCTTTTTCTATGTATTATTTTTCTTGCATAATAGTCAATATACCTTCTTTATCACCTATATTATTTTATCATTAATTTTATTTTTAGTCATAAATACAAAAAAGTTTTTATTTTTAGGTGAGGCAGAGAGATATTTACTACATGTCTTATTTCCTATAATTATTATTTTTGGTGAATTGTTTGATACTCAGACATTATTATTTTTTATTTCTTTTTATATATTACTTTACTGTATAGAGTTATTATTTATATATGAAACATATGATAAAAATTCTTTTGACGAAGACGAAGAGATATATGCTTATTTGAATAATTTTGACAACAAAAGAAATATTATAGCTAACCCTTTATATGTTGCAGGAGGGTGTAATCTAATGCTATCTACAAACCACAGAGTACTAAATTCAACAATTGGTTTTTCAGATCATCATATTGAGAATATGGATAAAATCCTTCATAAATATCCTATCCTAAATTTAGAACATTTAGACTTTCTGATTGAAAAGTATAATATTGATACTTTTATTTCATCCACGGATTATCTCAATGGATTACCTAATAGTATATTATCTAATATAAATCAATATTTTGAATTGACTTTTTCTTCAAAGAATAATACATATAAACTTTATACTCTCAAAAAGTTAAAATGAAAAATCTCTCCATATATTTGATATTTGTTTGGCCCTTTATTTATTCTAATGCCAGATTATTTTCTCAAGATGGAGGATCAGAGATTTACTCCATTTTTCGTTTTATTGGTCCAGAATTTAGAATGATCGAAGCATTAATATTTATTTCAATCAATCTTGTTATTTTTTTATACACGTATTTCTTAAGAAAAAAAGATGATTATATTACTTATAGTATTTTTTTACTTTTTGTATTGGTTAGTATTGTATCAATGTTAGGTTTAGCAGAAGGTATTGCTCCAACTCAATATATTTTTAGATCATCATATGAATTGTTATGTCCATTTTTAGTTTTCAATATTGGTGCAAAAATGAACATAACCCAAAAAATGATTACTCAAGGATTAAAATTTTTATTTGTCATTATGATCATAAATACTGTAGCTATCTTTCACCAATTTATCTTTTTATATAATGGAATTTTTGTTGATGGAGATTTATTCAGAGGAATTTTCGCTGATGCTCATATCCAAGCAATTTTTTCTTATTCTGCAGCACTTTTTATAATGTCTACTCCAAGCATATTAAAAAAGTTTTATTTATGTATACCATTTAATATCTTTTGTGCATTTGTATCATCAAATGAAAAAGCTGCAATTTTTTTTAGTATTGTTATATTGGGATTAATTCTCAAGAGTTTAAATACAAGAAATGCTATATTTGTTTTAGGAATATTGATGATATCTTTTTTAAATATCGTACCACTCATAGAATTATTCTCTCCAAGACTTTTAGAATATTCAGATATTTTTACATTTCAAGACTTAGTTTTTTTGTCTGGTCCATTTCAGATGGGTTTTGATTTAATTCAACAATTATCCGGATCAATTAAAAATATTATGTTTGGAATTGGTCCATCTCTTTTTGGCGGACCTTCTTGCTTAGCTTTAATTCAAAATAATTTAGCTCCACATTATATTTCAGATATTTTTATCGTTGAAGCGTTAGGTACTTTTAATATATTGCCTCTATCAGGATTTTTTAGCAAAAGTTCTTTTTATATTACAATAATAGGTGAGTTTGGTATAATGGTTTTTTTTGTTTTCTTATTATTAGTAAAACATATTTTCAGCTTACTATTAAAATCTAAAAGCCTTTTTTTTAAAAAATCTTTGATATCAGTTTTTATCTTCATTTTCTTATGTGCAACCTTATCTAGTTATTCAGTTTGGGACTCTCAAACAATTTTAACACCACTTTTTTTATTTATTAGCTATATATACAATAATCAGCAATCAGGAGATAAAATTGAATTCAAAAGTAGTTAAAAAAAAAGTTATTTTAATTAACTCAATATCAAATTTCTCAGATGATGATGGGAGCATGCAAAAAATTGCAAGAAGCTTTGAACTGCTTGGACACGAAGTTATTTATATTGAAAAACCAATTTCAATTTTTAATATGGCAAGAAATTGGAGAAATATATTCATTATATTTAATCGTTTTTTTTCTAAAAAAATTCACTTAGAAAGAAAAAATATTTCAATTGTTAATCCTGGAGTGTTTCCAATTTTTGGTTATTTTATTAGCTATTTTAGAAAGAGATATGAATTAAAAAAATTATCTTATTTAAAAAAATATAACTTTGATATTATTATTAATTATGATCCTTTAGGAGATTTCTTTTTACATCTTTGTAAGGATTATTTTAAAAATGCAAAGATTGGTTTTTATAATACACAAGATTTTTTAGCAACTCCACAACCATCATTTTTAAAAAAAGTTAGATTATCTTCAATAAATAGTATTTACAATGATAGGTTTAATAAGATTATAATTTCAAATCCAAATCTTGAAAAATACGGTAAGTATGACATTTTACTTTTTGGTGGAGTGGAAACAGATAAGTTTAAATTTAGAATTAAAAAAATTGATTCAAAAAATTTAAATGTGATTTATCATGGTACATTTAATGTTGCCTTAGATTATGATTTAATATTTAAAACAATTAGCTCAAATTTTCATATTACTTTTAATTTCCTCGGTCCTATCAAAGACACAAACTCAACAATAGATAGAATATTTTCTCTTAAAAATGTTAATCATTTAGGTTCTGTAGATTATAGTAAAGTACCTGATATAATTGCAAAATACGATATTGGTTTTATTCCATATTATGTTAATGAATTAACAGATTCTGTTACATCTCTAAAGTTATATGAATATTTATCTATTGGTATGCCAGTTGTTACGACAAGTTATTCAGAGGCAATTAATAATAATTCTAAATTGTTTTTTATTGATGATGGTGATACTTTTGAGGACGCTGCCTTATTAACTGAAGAAGTATTGATGCGAA
This sequence comes from bacterium TMED217, assembly GCA_002169695.1. Classification (GTDB taxonomy): domain Bacteria; phylum Fidelibacterota; class Marinisomatia; order Marinisomatales; family UBA1611; genus TMED80. Next base: position 17,288 of record NHJO01000010.1, on the reverse strand, counting down.
ATTATAATATTGCTTCAAAGAAATCATGGCTTACAAACACAAAGAAAATAATAGACTTATATGAAAATTCTAATACTAAATAGACATAATTCAGACGCTGTTAATGGTTTAAAAAAAATTATATTATCATTCATTGATTTATGCCGAGACAGTGAAAAATCTACATTTTATTATGGGATGCAATCAAACGGACCATTAACAGGGTCTTTAAAGAATCCAGATCGTATTATACCATTCAATATCGATAGAAATATTAGTATTCTCAGCGATATATATAATATCATTAGATTAATCATAGTAGGCTATAAGTACAAAATTAATATCGTACATGCTCATGCCGCTAAACCTGGAATGATAGCTAGGGTAGCGTCATTATTTGCTCCATTCAAGGTGATATACACACCAAATAATTGGTATTTTGAAGGTCAGTCTAATCTTAAAAAACAGATTTTTTTATTTTTAGAACAATTATTATCATATATACCTAATCAAACAATTGTTGCTGTAACCGATAGTGAAGAAAAAATGATTTATTCTAAAATAAATAAAAAAGTAAATGTTAAGGTGATTGCTGATGGAATTGATTTTTCAACAATAAAACCATCCACAAAAAAAGATAATGATTTCTATGCTTTAGAAAATGTAAAAAAACATAAAAAAATTATTGGAAGCATAATTAGATTAGATAAGCAGAAAAATCCTTTAGAAATTTTACAATATGCAAACTACTTAAAAAACAAGAATATATATTTTGTTATAATAGGAGATGGAGAGCTTATTGAAGAATGTAAAAATTATATGATAAAGAATAATTTAGATAATATTTTATTAACTGGATTCAAAGATAATTATTCCGCTTTTTTTGATCTGTTTGATTACACCCTGTTCACATCAAATAATGAAGGACTGCCATTGATAATGATTGAATCAGTTTTTAACGATATAAAGATTATTACTAAAAATTTTAGAGGTGCTCTTGATTTTGTTACAAAAGATATAGGTAAGATTTTAGATGCTGATTCTGTGGAAAAAAGAGCATTTCAATTATACGATTATATAAAAAATGACATAAATTCAGTTCAGATTGATAAAAATATTTTTATGAATAAGTTTTCTAGAGAAACAATGATTAATAAATATATCTCACTATATAATGATACCATTTAATAAATCCACCCTTACTTCTTCTAGCTTAAAAAATGTCAAGGAGGCGATGAATTCAACTTTTCATGTAGGAGATGGTCCATTTACCGAGCTTTGCCAAAATTTTTTTAAAGAAAAATATGGTTTTAAACATACTTTATTAACTACTAGTTGTACTCACGCTTTAGAAATGTGCGCCATTTTGCTTAACTTTAAAAAAGGCGAAGAAATTATTATGCCTAGCTACACATTTGTATCTTGTGCTAACTCATTTGTCAGAGAAGGTGCTAATGTAGTTTTTTGTGATAGTGATGATTCATCTCCAAATTTAAATTTAGATCATTTAGAACACCTTATTACATCAAAGACCAAAGCAATTCTTGCGGTACATTACGGTGGTGCATCATGCGACATGGAAAGACTTAAAAAAATTACATCTAAGCATAATTTGATATTAATTGAAGATGCTGCGCAAGCAATTAATAGTTATTATAATAAGCAACCTTTGGGATCGTTTGGAGATTTGTCTACTTTTTCTTTCCACGGTACAAAAAATATCTCTTGTGGTGAGGGTGGATTATTAGCAATAAATAATGAAAAATATATTGATAGATCAGAGATTATTAGAGAAAAAGGTACTAATCGAAAAGCTTTTATAAAAGGTAAGGTTGATAAATATAAATGGATAGATAAGGGGTCATCTTATTTACCATCTGATTTATTAGCAGCTGTACTTTACGGCCAGCTACAAGATTTAGATATAATCTATAAACATAGACTAAATGCTTGGAATTATTACTATAAACATATTTCCAAAATTAGTAATAATATTTTTAATATAAATGAATATGAAAATATAGTAGGTCATAATGGACATATTTTCTATCTAGCTTTTTGTTCAGAAAAAGAGAAAGATAAGTTTATCAATTTTATGGCTGCGAATAATGTTCAGGTAGTTACACATTATCAATCCTTACATATCGCACCCTATTACAAGGAAATTAATAAAGAAAAGGTTGATTACTGCAAAAATGCTGATTTCTTTACTAATGTGCTAATTAGATTGCCATTATATCCTAATATTAGCAATGCAGAATTAGACATAGTTATTAATTTGATAAAAGAATATTGTAGTCAATAAATTAAACTACAGATCGTCCTTTGAGTTCTTCCCAGTCTTTATCAGGTCTAACTTCAAGATTTGTTTCCCAAGCCCCTGACAATGTATTAAGATCGATTCCATTTGATTTAGCATATGCAATAATTGCCCTCATATCTTTAGGAAAGCAACTTCCACCAAATCCAAATTTCCCATCTGGCCCTGGTACAGCTAAATGGCTATGACCAATTCTTCCATCACGAACAAAACCTTCTACAGCCATATCCCAATCAGCACCAGATTTTTCTGCAATCATATACATTTCATTGAGGAATGATACTTTTGTAGCAAAGAAACAATTATTCATATATTTAATAAGTTCAGCAGTTTCAAAATTCGTTCTAATAATGGATATTGTTGAACCAAATCTTTGTTTATAGAGATTAGCAACCGGTTCGATATACTCGTCATGATTGGAACCTAATATATACCTAGATTGATTAATAAAATCTAGTTTTGCACTTCTCTCTGTTAAAAATTCAGGATTAAATACTAGTTTGAGAGCAGGAAATTTTTCTGCAAAACTTAAGCAGGTTCCAGGAACAACAGTTGATCTTAATAAAAAGATAGGTTTTTCGTGACCCTCAATTTCCAATATGTCTTCAAACAGATTATTAATAATATCTGTATTTACACTCCCGTCAGGATTAGATGGTGTTGGCACTGATATAAATATAATTGAACATTTTTCTATAATTTCTATAAGCGAATGGGTTGATAGTTCTTCTTTTTTATCATTTACTAGCACTTCTGCATCACAGTTTGTTTGTGGAGAAAAACCGAATTTTACAGAACTACCAACAAATCCTGCACCAATTACTCCAATCTTTTCTTTAATCTTCATCATTTCCTCTTAATTTTTTTTATTATGAATTATAGAAAAAAAATCTAACAAGATAAAACGAATTAAACTATTATATTTTAGCATGAATTATGATATAGTTATAATTGGATCTGGAGTAATTGGGCTTTCAATTGCTTATGAACTTAGCCATACTGAAAAAAAAATTATAGTAATAGACAAAGAAAAGTCTTTTGGGCATCACATATCCTCTAGAAATAGCCAGGTTATTCATTCAGGTATCTACTACCCTCAGAATTCAAAAAAAGCAATTCATTGTGTTAGAGGAAATAAAATGATATATGATTTTTGTGAACAACATGGAATTAGCTATAAAAATACGGGAAAAATTATAATTGCTCAAAATGATAAAGAACTAAAAAAAATAGAGATGTTAAAAGAAAATGGCGAAAAAAATGGTTTAACAAATCTCAAAATTTATAATAAAAATGATTTATTGAAGTTAGAACCTAATTTAAAAGCTAAGTATGGTTTGTTTATACCTTCTACCGGTGTTTTTGATGCACATCAGTTTATGGGAAAGCTCGAATATTTAAGTTCAAAAAAAGGTGTCGATTTTTTATACCAATATGAAGTTAAAAATATTGATATTAGTAATAATACTATATCAACCTTCTTTAATAATGATGAAAAAATAACATGTAATACGCTTATTAATGCCGCGGGATTGTGGTCTGATAAAATTGGTAATATGATTAATAAGGATAAATATAAGTTAATGTATTATAAGGGAGATTATTATACAGCAAGTAAATGTAAAAATATTTTTTCTCATTTGATTTATCCCCTTCCTACAGACTTTTCTCTTGGAATACATGCAGTATTAGATTTAGAAGGTAATATAGGTTTTGGTCCAAATGCGTATCCAGTTTCTGAAATTGATTACGCAAACAATGATTATCATAAAAAAGATTTTTATGATAATATTAAGAAATATGTAGATATAGATTTTGAAGATTTAAACATTGATTTTTCAGGAATTAGGCCAAAGATAAGTTGTAAAGATGGCTCCTTTCAAGATTTTATCATTGATTATGGAAATAATAATATTATTAATTTAGTAGGAATTGAATCACCGGGTTTAACTTCCTCTCTATCTATAGCAAAAGAAATCAAAGAAAAAATTATCTTTGGAACAGGTCTATAAATCACACATGTTTTTTAAAAAAAAATATAGTATGTTTCAAAATAAAATTATGAGAAATATTATAAAATGAAAATTTTAATTACCGGAGTAGCTGGATTCATTGGAAGTAATCTTGCTCATTCTTTATTAAAGAGAAATTTTACTGTTATAGGCATTGATAATTTATCATATGGTGTTAAAGATCAAATCCCAAAAGGAGTTATATTTCATAAAATAGATATTAGAGATAAAAATATTTCTCAATTATTTGAGAAAGTAGATTATGTATTTCATTTAGCTGCTAAAAACTGTATTACTGACTGTCAAGAAAATCCGCTTGAAACATTTGATATTAATGTAAACGGAACAATTAATATTTTTGATGCAGCATTAAAAAATAATGTTAAAAAAGTTATTTATGCTGAATCTTCAGCTGTTTATGAGGGGTCAAAAGTATTGCCAAGCAAAGAATCTGATATTGCTCCAGAGAGTATATATGCTATATCAAAAATCACAACAAATTTGATTGCTAAAGATTATTTTAAAACAAAAGGTTTGATAACCACTGGGTTAAGATATTTTAATGTTTATGGACCTAGACAAGACTACAGAAGAACTATACCGCCAGTTTTTAGTGCATTTATAATAAATCTTTTAAATAATAAGCGCCCAACTATTTTTGGAGATGGATCTAAAAAAAGAGATTTTATCTATGTTGATGACGTCAATAGATTTCATTTAATGTGCATTGAAAATGCAGACACAAATAATGATATTTTTAACATAGGTTCTGGAAAAAACTATTCTATTAAATCAATTTATAAAAATATAACAGACATACTAAATTTGGATATTAAACCAATATTTGGTCAAAATTTTGATTTTGAGGCTCAAGAAAATTTAGCTAATATTGATAAAGCTCAAAAAATTGGCTGGTCCCCTAAAGTAAGCTTAAGTAATGGACTAAAAAAATCTATAGATTATATAAAAGAACATGTAATTTGATTGTATGATTGTTTCAAGAACACCATTTAGAATTACTTTAGGCGGAGGCGGAACTGATTTGCCTAGCTATTACGAAAATCACGGCGGATTTATTTTTAGTTTTTGTCTATCGAAGTATATGTATGTTTGTTTAAATCGTCCATCGGCTGATGATTTAATTCGATTAAAATATAGTAAATCTGAAATTGTAGAATCTGTTGATGAATTAGATCATGATATAGCCAAGGCATGTTTTCAAAGAGTAGGTATTCATTCAAAGATTGAAATTGCATCTTTGTCAGATATTCCAGCAGGATCTGGCTTAGGAAGTTCTAGTACCTACACAGTCGGCTTATTAAACGCTTTGTATTCATCGCAAGGTAAGTACAAGAGCTTAGAATTTTTAGCTGATGAAGCATGTACCATTGAAATGGATATTTTAAAAAAACCAATGGGTAAGCAAGACCAGTATTTGGCAGCACTCGGTGGATTCGTAAGGCTTGATATCGATAAAAAGGGTATAGTCACTCCTACAAAAATTATTTTAGAAAAATCAATTATGAATGATTTGAACAGAAATCTTCTAATCTTTTATACTGGACAACAAAGAAAAAATAATAAAATTTTAAACGAACAAGATAGTTCAACAAAGAAAAATAACGCAGAAGTGCTTAATTCTCTGCATTATATTAAAGAATCTGGATATACAATTTTAGACATTATTCAATCTGGTCACTTAGATGAGTTAGGCTCTATGTTTAGAGATCATTGGGAGATGAAAAAAAAGCTATCTTCTGGTGTAACAAATGATAGAATTGACTCTATTTATGATACTGCTTTGAATAATGGTGCAATAGGAGGAAAAATATCTGGCGCTGGCGGCGGCGGATTTTTTACTTTTTACTGTAATAAAAATCACCAGTTATTAAGAAGTGCCATGGCATCTAAGGGACTGAAAGAATTAAATTATTCATTTGATCTAGATGGATCCAAAATTATCTCTAATCATAGATGAAAAAGGTTGGAGTTATAGGGCTTTGGCATTTAGGTAGTGTTCTTTGTGCTTCTTGGTCAAAGTTAGGATATGAAGTTGTAGGTTTCGACTACGAAAAAAGCCGAGTAGATGATTTATTAAATGGCATTTCACCAGTTTTTGAACCTAATCTCAATAAAACTATCAATTATGGGCTAAAAAATAATACTTTAAATTTTTCTAATAATATAGAAGCACTCAATGATTGTGATTTCATTTTACTGTCATATGATACACCGGTAGATAATAATGATTCTTGCGATGTAACAATATTAGAGAAATCAGTTGATGATGTAGCAAGCATTATGAAGGATAACTCCATACTTATTGTTAGCTCACAATCGCCAGTCGGTTATTGCTCAAATCTTGAAAAAATATTAATTAAAAAAAATAATACTCTCAATCTTGCTTACTCTCCTGAAAATTTAAGATTAGGAGAAGCTATAGAATGCTATCTTAATCCTGGAAGAATAATACTTGGTACTTCAAATAAAGAAACTGAAAGAAGATGCTTGTCTTTTTTAGAAAGTATAACGGATAATATATTAACAATGAATATTGAAAGTTCAGAGGTAGTAAAGCATGGAATAAACTCTTTTCTAGCGCTTAGTGTTGTTTTTGCTAACAACCTCTCTGATATTTGTGAAGAATCTGGCGCAAATATTAATGATGTTGTAAATGGGATGAAATCAGATATAAGAATAGGTAAAAAAGCATACCTATCTCCAGGTATTGGGTTTTCTGGAGGTACATTAGGTCGAGATTTAAAAGTGTTAGATGATTTTAATACAAAAAAATCAGGTCATGCTAATTTATTTGGCCATATCCATAAAGCAAATCTTGAAAGAAAGACTATTATTACTAAAAAAATTGTTAAACTTCTTCGCAATGAAAAAGAAAAAACTGTTGGTATACTTGGCTTGACTTACAAACCAGGTACAAGCACATTAAGACGTAGTTTGCCATTAGAAATAGTTAATCTACTTATGAAAGAAAAAATAAGTGTTAAGGTTTTTGATCCTAAGGCTGATTATACAGAATTAAATTCTGAACCAAAGTTTATAATTGCAAAAGACGTTGACGATGTTTCATCTGATGTAGATCTTCTTATTTTACTTACTGAATGGGAAGAGTTTAAACATTTAGATTGGGATATAATTAAAGAAAAAATGAAAACACCAATTATATTTGATACTAAAAATTTTCTTGATGGAAAAATAATTAAAGAAAATAAAATAACTTATTATTCATTAGGAGGTAATAATGAATGAATTAAAATCAAAAAAAATAATAGTTACAGGTGGTAGTCTAGGAATTGGTTTTGCAGTTGCGAAGGCATGCGCCATGCAAGGAGCTGAAGTAATTATTGTAGCTCGTAACCAAAATGATTTGAATAGCTCTTTAAAAAAGATATGTTCTATATCTGACAAGAATCATTTAGCATATTCATTAGATGTTAGCGATTTAAAAGCTGTAAATGTTTTTGCTGAATGGATTAAAGATAAAAATTTAGATATTGATGGAATAGTTAATTGCGCTGGGATTTATGGCCCGATAGGAAAAACAACAAACGTAAATATGGAAGATTTTACTAAAGCTATTAATATAAATTTGCTTGGTACAGTATATATGTGCAGTGCTATAGCACCACTACTAAAATCTAAAAGCAATAAAAAAATAGTAAATTTTTCTGGAGGAGGAGCAGCTTCTCCTTTTCCTAACTATTCTGCATACGCTTCAAGTAAGGCTGCAATTGTTAGGTTTACTGAGAATTTTTCAATAGAGCTTAAAGATAATAAATTTGATATTAATTCTGTAGCTCCAGGTTTTGTTATTACTAGATTGCACGATCAAACTATAAGCACTGGCTCTAGTGTAGTAGGATCTAATTTTTACGATAATACTAAAAAACAGATGAAAGAAGGCGGAATTCCTCCAGAGAAAGCAGCTGACTTAACTGTATTCTTACTTTCTGATAGCTCCAATGGTATTAATGGGAAATTTATATCAGCTCCTTGGGATCCTTGGAAAGAGGATTTTTTTCAAGAAAAGCTTAAATCTGATAATGATTTTGCAACCTTACGTAGAATTGACGAAAAATTTTTTACAAACAAATCTTAATATGATGAATGTTGCTATTATTGGTTGTGGTTTAATTGGAGAAAAAAGAGCCTTAAGTATTCCATCAGAGAATATCCATATTGTATGTGACACCAACAATAATCAAGCCAAGAATTTGGCTAAGAAAGTAAATGCAAATTTTACGAATAACTATAACGATATTATCAATAATAAAGATATTGATATTATTATTATTTCCACACCAAACTACTTGATTAAAGAAATTGCTATTAAAGCATTAAATAGCAAGAAACATGTACTATCTGAAAAACCACTAGGGAAAAATGTCGTTGAAAGTAAAGAAATTACAGAGTGTGCAAAGAAAAATAATAAGATATTATATACTGGATTCAATCATCGGTTTCATCCCTCTATCTTAAAAGCAAAAGACTTGATTGATAGTAATAAGATAGGAAATGTTTTGCATATACATGGCCACTATGGTCACGGAGGTAGGCCGGGAATGGAGGAAGAGTGGAGAATGAATCCAGCTTTAAGTGGAGGTGGAGAATTGTTAGATCAGGGAGTACATTTGATTGATTTAGCCCTTTTATTTAAAGGAATGCCTAATAAGGTATTTGGAACTACAGGAAAATTAGCTTGGAAATCCAAAGTAGAAGATTCTGCATCTTTTATGTTACTATATGAAGATAATAGTAACTTATTATTTTCTGTAGGATGGATATATTGGAAAAATAAGTTTGAATTTAATATCTATGGCTCTAATGGCTTCCTAAGCATTAATGGACTAGGAGGTTCTTATGGAGAAGAAAAACTTACTTTGGGTATTAGAAATTTGAAAGGTGGAATACCAGAAATACAAAATTTTTCTTTTTCTGAAAATGATAACTCTTGGAAGAAAGAATGGAAATTTTTTAAAGAATTAATTCTTAAAAAAGAACAATTTGATAACGGCTATCAAGCCAACATAGTCGTAGATGCTATATATACCTCTAGTAAAAAAAATCAACCAGTAGATGTATAATAATAAAGCAATTTTTTTTGATAGAGATGGAGTCATCAATAAGCTCGTATTAAGAGATGGGGGGTTTTTTTCTCCTAGAACATTTAATGAATTTGATTTTTACGATGACATAAAGACATGTGTTGACTTCTTAATAGAAAATAAATATTTAATTTTTATTGTATCAAATCAACCAGATATATCAAGAAAAAAAATGTCTATAAAAGAGCTAAATAAAATAGATATAGCAATAAATAAAAAATTACATATTGACGAAATATATTATTCATTTGATAGCAAAGTGTCTAAGAATGGAAGTAAAAAACCTTCTCCAAGGATGTTGTTAGATGCAAAAGAGAAATGGAAAATTGATTTTTCTAAAAGTTTTTTTGTTGGTGACTCTGTTGCAGATAGAGATTGTGCCAACAATGCCAATGTTTCTTTTATTTTAGTTTCACGTAGTCATAATAAAGAACTAAACTACCCACTTAAAGTTAATAGCCTAAATGATATTAAAAATATCATTATTAGTAAGATATGATTGAGAAAAATAAAATAACAAATAGATTTCTTTATTATGGAGTCAAAAGATTTCTCGATATTGTATTCTCACTCGCTTTATTGATTTTTTTAGGGCCTATATTTATACTAATAGCTCTTTTAGTTGGATTATTTAACGGTCTTCCAATCTTCTACGCCTGGAATGTTCATGGTATTCAAGGAAAAAGATTCATAGGTTATAAATTCAGAACCATGCATAGATTTGCTGATCTTGAAAAAGAAAAATTAGAAGCATCAAATGAAATGGATGGCCCAGTTTTTAAGATGGAAAATGATCCTAGAATAACTAATATTGGTCATGTATTAAGAAAGTTTAGTTTAGATGAGTTGCCACAAATTTTCTCTGTTTTAAAAGGAGATATGAGTTTTATTGGACCGAGACCTGCTGGTTTTAATGAATTTCCCAATTATAAAGATTGGCACTACAGGAAACTAAGTGTAGTTCCAGGGATTTCTTGTCTTTGGCAAATAAGAGGAAGAAATGATATAGCAAGCTTTGATGAGTGGGTAAATTTAGATTTAGAGTATATAGATAATTGGTCTTTATGGCTAGACACCAAGATTTTTTTTAAAACAATTATTGTAGTTTTTAAGGGCTCAGGTAAATAGTTAAAATTAAATTTACTTATTAAAATAAAAAATAGTAACATTCTGTATTAAAAATTATAAACTGGAGTAAAATGAACTTTTCAAAGACATACTTAGAAGAATGTATAGAAATTTGTAATTCAATAGATCCTAATAAAATTGAAAAAATGGCTGAAATAATTAATTCTGTTAGGCAAGATCAGGGCCGAATTTTCTTTTTAGGTGTTGGTGGAGGGGCTGGGCATGCAGGACATGCTGTCAATGATTTCCGTAAAATATGTGGAATTGAAAGCTATGCACCAACTGATAATGTGTCTGAGCTTACAGCAAGAGTAAATGATGATGGTTGGGACACATGTTATGTTAATTGGTTAAAAGGTTCTCGATTAAGTAAAAAAGATATGCTATTTGTGTTCTCTGTGGGGGGAGGAAATCTAGAAAAGAATATTAGTGTTAATATTCTCCAATCACTTAAACTCGCTAAAGAGATTGGATCCAAAATTTGTGGTGTTGTAGGTCGTGATGGAGGATATACTGCGCAAGTAGCTAATGAATGTATTGTAGTTCCTACGGTAAATGAAGCAAATATTACACCTCACACTGAAGCTTTTCAAGCTGTTGTCTGGCATTTATTGGTTGCACATCCACTATTATTAGTTAATGAAATGAAATGGGAGTCAGTAAAATGAATGATTTAGGAATTAAAATTTATGCAGATGGGGCAGATATTAATGAAATAATAAAAATGTCTAAAGATAACTTCATTGACGGTTTTACAACAAACCCAACACTTATGGCTAGACTTGGAATCACAGACTACTTAGCCTTCGCTAAAGAAGTCTTGTCGCATGTTAAAGAAAAGTCAATATCATTTGAGGTTTTTTCTGATAATTTGGATGAAATGTACAGGCAGGCATTAATTTTAAGAGATTTGGGTGATAATGTTTGGGTAAAAATTCCCGTAACTAATACTAAATCTGAGCCAACATATGATCTGATACATAAGCTTAGTAATGAAGGTGTTAAAGTGAATGCCACAGCTCTATTTACTCACGAACATATTGAAAAAGTTTATGGTGCATTAAATCCTAATGTTAGCTCTATTATATCAATTTTTGCTGGTAGGATAGCAAATGTTGGACAAGATCCAGAACCAACAATGCAATTCGCAGCTGAATTAACAAAAGAACATCCTTTAGTAGAAACTCTATGGGCAAGTACTCGCGAAATTTTTAATATTGTTGAAGCTTCAAGAACCAATACCGACATAATTACCGTTCCTTTCTCGCTCATTAATGCCTATCATAAAGATTTTGGAAAAGATTTAGATGAGTTCTCTTTAGAAACTGTAAAAATGTTTTATGAGGATGCCAAGAAATCTGGTTTTTCTATATAGACTAGATATTTTCTTCAATATACTTTGAAATAATATGTCCTATGAGAATATGCATCTCCTGTATTCTCGCGACATTATCATTAGGTATTTTAAGTTTGATACAATCCATTTGATTAATTTGCCCACCATCTCGACCGGTGAATGCTACAACATTCAATTCCCTTAATATTGCACAATCAATCGCATTGATTATATTTTTGCTATTTCCTGATGTTGAGATTGCAATTAATAAGTCACCCTTTTTTCCAATAGCTTCAATTTGTCTTGAAAAAATATTCTCAAATCCAAAATCATTAGCAATTGCAGTTAAGTTAGAAGGGTTAGATGATAAAGATATTGAAGGAAGAGCTTTTCGTTCTTTTTCAAATTTTCCAACTAGTTCAGATGATATATGAATACTGTCGCTGGCACTACCACCATTACCGCATAATAAAATAGTATTTCCTTTTTGAATTGTTTTTAAAGATAGAGAACAAATCTCTTTAATAAGATCGCTATCATCAAGAAGATTGTTAGCAGTAAGAATGTGTTCATTTATAATATCTTTAATATCGATATTCATCTTTCTTAAATGGTCCTTCAACTTTGACACCAATGTAGTCTGCCTGATCATTCGTTAAGACTGTTAAGTCCGCATCAAGATGTTTCAAATGCAGTCTCGCAACTTCTTCATCTAATTCTTTGGGAAGATTATATAGTCCAACTTCAGGTTTCTCTTTAGCTAAGAATAGCTGTGCCAATACCTGGTTTGCAAATGATGTTGACATAACAAAACTTGCATGTCCAGTAGCACATCCTAGATTAACTAATCTTCCTTCTGCTAAAAGAAATATTTCATTACCATCAGGAAAAGTATATCGATCATATTGAGGTTTAATTTGTTCTCTCTTTGCATCTGATTCATTTAAAGCATCAACTTGTATTTCATTATCAAAATGGCCAATATTACAAACTATAGCTTGATCTCTCATTAGTCTCATGTCTTCAAGGGTGATGATGTCTTTATTTCCTGTAGTTGTTACAAAAAGATGACCTTTGTGAAGTACACTTTTCAATGTTCGGACTTCGAAACCTTCCATCGCTGCCTGTAATGCACATATTGGGTCTATTTCAGTGATAATTACTTTACATCCGTATGATTTCATAGATTGAGCACAACCTTTACCAACATCTCCATAGCCACATACTACAACAGTTTTACCAGCTAACATAACTTCAGTAGAGCGTTTAATACCATCTGCTAATGATTCTCGACAACCATAAAGATTGTCAAATTTTGATTTAGTTGCTGAATCATTAACATTAAAAGCAGAAAAAAGAAGTTTTTCTTCTTGCTCCATTTGTACTAAGCGTGCAACACCAGTGGTTGTTTCTTCTGAAACACCAATAATATCGGGAACAATACTATGCCAATGATTTCCATTCAGTTTATGTACTTTTCTAATAAGATTTTCAACTACTAATTCTTCAGGATTTGTTGTAGTTATTTCAGGATAATTACCATTTTCATTAAAATAATTCTCTAACTCATATCCCTTGTGAATAAGAAGCGTTGCATCTCCACCATCATCTACGATTAAGTTTGGACCTAAATTACCGTCAAATGTAAGAGCTTGTAATGTACAATCCCAATATTCTTCTAAAGTTTCACCTTTCCATGCATACACCGGAGTACCAGTTTCTGCAATTGCAGCTGCCGCTTCATCTTGTGTTGAAAAAATATTACAACTTGCCCATCTTACATCAGCACCAAGATCTTTTAATGTTTCAATTAGAATAGCAGTTTCTGTGGTCATATGTAAAGATCCAGTTAGTCTAAATCCCGCTAAAGGCTTTTTGTCTGAATACTGTTTTCTTAAAGACATTAATCCTGGCATTTCTTTTTCAGATATACCAATTTGGTATCTACCTAATTTAGAAAGACTCATATCTTTAACTTTGTTAGGTAAAATTTCTACTACGTTATTCATACTTTGACCATCATTTTTTGTTACTTTTTTTTCTATAGTATTACTATTACCTTTTAATTCTACCAATCTCATTATTTTTCCCCTATTTAACTATCATTAACTGGACTTTAATATATCAGATAAATCTGTTTTTTCCCAAGTAAAATTATCTCCATTTCTACCGAAATGTCCATATGCTGCTGTATCTCTATAAATTGGTCTTTTTAGATTTAATGCATTTATGAGACTTTTAGGTCTTAAATCAAAATGCTTTTCTACCAACGATGTAAGTTCTCTTTCTGAAATCTTTCCTGTTCCAAAAGTATCTAAGCTTATTGATGTTGGTTCAGCTACTCCTATAGCATATGAAACTTGAATTTCACAATAGTCAGCTAGTCCTGCTGCAACTATATTTTTAGCAACGTATCGTGATGCATAAGCGGCAGATCTATCTACTTTAGATGGATCTTTTCCCGAAAAAGCACCACCACCATGTTTTGCCATTCCACCATATGTATCTACTATAATTTTTCTTCCAGTAAGTCCGCAGTCACCAACAGGACCACCAATAACAAAATTTCCAGTAGGGTTAATAAAGATTTTTGTTTCAGATGTAATCCAATTACTAGGAACTATAGGTGAAATGATGTGCTTAAATACCTCATCATAAATTTCTTTATGAGATACACCTTCATCATGTTGAGTAGATAGTACTATAGCAGAAAGTCCTTTAATTGTTTTTCCATTATCNCNATACTCAACACTAACTTGNCTTTTTGCATCAGGNCTNANCCATGGNANNAANCCACTTTTTCTTACNTCNGATTGTTTTTTNACTAATNNATGAGANANATCAATNGGAGCNGGCATTAAAGATTNTGTTTCNTTGCATGCATAACCAAACATNAANCCNTGATCTCCTGCNCCNTGATTTAANTCTTCACCTTCACCTTCATTGACACCTTNAGCAATATCAGNAGATTGTTTTGTAATATNANTTTNAAATTNACAAGTANTNCNATTNAANCCTAGAANATCNTCATTNTANCCNATATCATTTATTACNTTNCTTACAACANTNTCNAAGTCAGGATTACNTTTNGATGTAATNTCTCCAGCAATNACAACTAAATTATTTTTTACTAATGTTTCGCAAGCAACACGNCTTTCTGGATCTTCTTTTAANTATGCATCTAGAACAGCGTCNGATANTTGATCACATACTTTATCTGGATGTCCCTCTGAAACTGATTCTGATGTAAATATATAGTCTTTCATTTTATTTCTCCTATNTATGTAAATGATTTAATATGTTTAACATGCAAGAGGTNTCGTTCATTAAATAGTAATGAATGATAGGTACTCCAGCATTAATTAATTCTTCAGATTGTTTGATAGCCCAACGAGTTCCTATTTNCTCNATATGTTCAATGTTTTCTAAAGCCTCATTATGTAATTCTTTCGGNANTTCAGTTTTAAACATTCTTGGTANAATGTCAATCTGNCTTGGTTTATCCAATATTTTGATTCCTGGAATAATTGGAATAGTAATATTTTCTTTTCTACATCTATCAACAAATGCAAAATATTTACTATTGTCAAAAAACATTTGAGTTACAGCATAAGAAGCACCGGCTGAAATTTTTTGTTTCAATAAGTCAATTTCTTGATCAAAATTATTTGAAAAAGCATGTTTTTCTGGGTAACACCCAATACCCGTGCACATGTCAATTGTAGATGAGTTAGCAATATCATTTAAATAATTACCTTTAGATAGATTTGTAACTTGGTGTATCAATTCAAGAGAATTTCTGTTGATGCTTTTACCATCTTGAATATTTTGTTTAGGGTTCCCATCTCCGCTTACAGCTAAGATATTTTGAATACCTAAAAAACTTAATTCTATCAAAGCGTCTTCTGTTTCTTCCTTTGTGAATCCATTACATACTAAATGAGCTACTGTATCAATATTAAATCTATTCTGTATAATTCCACATATACTAATCGTACCAGGCCTTTTTCTCTTTAATACAGTTTTACCATTCTTAAATTTTTCCACAGAAGATGAATGACTTGTTACATCAATAAATGGAGGATTAAATTTTTTTAAATCTTCAATCATATCNATAATAATTTGTATTCCNNTTCCTCGTANNGGAGGAATAATCTCATANCTNAATTGAGTATTGTTNGAGTTATTTATGTGTTCAATTACTTTCATAAATCAATNACCTGTGGGAAGATTTTAATTAATCGTTCTTTTTCCATCTTTTTTCTATCAGCATAATCTATTAATTGTTCTTCATCAATTCTAGATATACCAAAATACCTTGAATCCGGATGAGAAAAATACCAACCACTAACAGANGATGCTGGATAAACTGCATANGATTCTGTCAATTTTAATTTTGAATTATTTGCAATATCTANNAAGTNAAAAAGTGCAAGTTTTTCGCTATGNTCTGGACACGANGGATANCCTGGAGCNGGTCTAATACCAACATATTTTTCTTTGATTAGATCTTCATTATTTAAGNANTCANTTTTNGAATAACCCCACAATTCNGTTCTAACTTTTTCNTGCATTTTTTCTGCTANNCCCTCAGCAATTCTATCCCCNANTACTTTAATCATAATNCTTTTNTANTCATCATTGTTATCAGCAAAATCTTGTCCAATTTTTTCTACATTAAATCCTGCNGTGACCGCAAATCCTCCAATCCAATCTTTTTTTCCAGAATCAATAGGTGCAATAAAGTCAGATAAGCAATAATTAGGCTTCCCACCCCTTTTTGCTATTTGTTGTCTCAAATTATATAGGCTTAGTTTTTTGTTGTGTAAAATAATATCATCTCCAGATGAGTTTGCAGGAAAGAAACCTAGGGTAGCTTTAGCATCGAACCATTTTTCTTTTATTGCTTGATTTAAGAGCGATTTTCCATCATCAAACAGCTTTTGAGCTTCATTCTTAGTTTTGTTATTTTCAAGAACCTTAGGGTAGCGACTATTAAATCCCCATGCGTTAAAGAAAGGAGTCCAATCAATATAGTCAATTATTTCTTCAGCTGGGATATTATCATAATACTTAACACCTTCAAATGTAGGTTTAGTAGGATTGTAGTTATCCCAATCACATATAAATTTATTTTTTCTGGCTTCTTCTAGACTGATTAATTTGGTAGCCTTATTATTATTGTAGGAATCTTTCAGCTTTTCATACTCTTCATTAATCTCATTTTTAAAAACAGATTTTTTGTCACTCATTAATTTCTGTGATACAGATACACTTTTTGATGCATCATGTACATGTATAATCCCACTACTATATTCGGGGTTAATTTTTATAGCAGTATGTTTTTTTGAAGTAGTAGCTCCGCCAATAAGAACAGGGATATCAAATTT
>NHJO01000009.1 GCA_002169695.1 bacterium TMED217 | reverse complement strand
CAATGCTGTCCCGTATGTGAGGGGCAGATGATGTTCTTTCATCTGAGCTAAATAAAATAGTCTCTGTAGCTTCATACAAAGGATATAGCCAATGAAATTTTTGACCTTCTTCAAAATTAGGTTTTATCTTAAGTAAAAAATCAAGCAGCCACTGCATCCCTAAACCTCCGCCTGCAACATATCTAGACCTTTACGAATTACGCTACCAACATCAGTCTTGCTAGGACATGCGAATGAACAAAGAGCAAAATCTTCATCATCGCATTCAATAAGGCCTAGACTTTCCATCTCTTCTATATCTTTTGCCAAAACTGATCTAAATAACTCATTCGGTAAAATATCCATAGGGAGAACTCTCTCCCAAGAATTTATTGGTACAACGGCCCTATGATTTCCATTTTGAGAGGTAGTAAAAGAAAATAATAATTTAGTAAAAGATAAAAATACAGGCGTAAGACTATACCTTGATGAGCTAGTACCTGGATTAAGCATTCCAATAAACTCTCTTTTAATTTCATTTGAAATAACACTAACCGTATTATCGTAATAACTTATATAATCATCTAAAGATGATTTTCTTCCTGTTAAAACATTTCCCGAAATAATTCTATGATCATTACCTACTAAATTTTCTTCTAGAAGCGATTTCATCGGAGAACCTACGTTTATGCGAGCATGAGTAGGGTTTTTTACGTTTGGACCTGCTACAGTAATCACTTTTGAGGGATCATATCTACCTATTAAAAATAACTTGCCAAGCATTACGACATCCTGAGCGTTTAGTATCCAAATTATATCCCCCGGCTTTAAATGAGATATATGATGAATCTGTATCCCAACATTCCCTGCTGGATGCGGGCCTGAGATAGTATTGATTTCAACATTTTGGATTGATGATAAAACAGAATCTTTTTGCGTAGTGAGATAAACCTTACCATCAGTTAACAAATTTAAAACATCGACACCTATTTGAAAATTTTCTAACTCAGTACCTAATACCATCTCAAGATCTACCGCTAAAGGCGAAGTGTCAAAAGCAGAAATAAATATATCCCTAGGCGGAACATTTGGGTCAGGGATTGTATTGAATGGGCGCTGTCTAAATACTGGAAAAATATTCGCCTCCAATATCATTGCTAGTACCTTACTTCTATCCATATTTTTTATATCAGCGCTCTTGTGCTCTATGTATTCTTGCTCTTGATCTAACAAAATTTCGATATTTTGTATTACTCTCCTAGGACCATATTCGATATTGTTAATTTTGCCAGAACCAGGCGAAGCCCATTTGACATCAGGTTTAGTTTTATCAAAAAATAATGGAGATCCAATCTTTACCTCATCGCCTTGATCTACAATTAACTTAGGCTTCACTCCTTTAAAATCAGTAGGAAGAATTGCTAATGTTGCAGAATTATTAATATCAGCAATTTCTTTCTCTGGCTTACCAGCTATACGAATATTGTGACCTTTTTTTATATTGATATGTGGCATATAAATCGGCTATTAATTCTTAAAAATATTTAGCCTCTAAATTTACAATATATTATGCAGATATAAATAATATTTATAAAGTTTGAGTATAGAATACTAGAGAATCTTTAACCCAAGAAATTAAAGGATTCCAATAAATTCCTAGTAATAATGAAGGTATAGCGGTTACAATTAATAAACCAAACATTGGCGCTGGAGGCTGTGTAATCTTATCACTTCTTTCGCCCTCAAAGAACATCACTCTTACAACATGAAAATAATAATAAAGAGATATCACACTATTTATACCACCCGCTAGTACTAACCAATAGTAATCGTCCCCTGCTCCAATAAGAGTTTTAAAAATATAAAGCTTACCAACAAAACCTGCAGTAGGAGGCAACCCCGTTAATGATAGCATAAAAAGTGTCATTATAGAACCAACAAATGGCATCTTCCAGCCAAGACCTTTATAATCATCAAAGGTTTCTCCACCAGTTTTATTTTTTACAATAATAACAATAAAAAAAGCACCAAGATTCATAAAAAGATATACAAAAAGATAAATCATAATCGCTTCGATAGAATCAATCGACACTACTGGAAGTGCAAGCATCATATATCCAGCATGGGCGATACTTGAGTAAGCTAACATTCGTTTTATACTTTTCTGCTGAATCGCAACAAGATTGCCCATAGTCATTGTCACAACAGCAAGAACTCCCATAATTTCTGGCCATGGCATACCTGTGCTTCCAACCATACTACCGCCAAGAGCATTCCCATCTGAAAAAACCTGATGAAAGAACCTTATTATCATTGCAAACCCAGCAGCCTTTGGCGCAACAGACAAATAAGCAGTGATCGTTGTCGGAGAACCTTCATATACATCTGGAGTCCAGAAATGGAAAGGAACAGATGATATTTTATAACCAAAACCAGCAAATATCATTAACAAAGCCATTATCAATGCAGGGTTAGCTGAACTATCTAGATTGAGGACTGCCTGTTGAATTAAAAAATAATTTGTACTCCCAGTTAAACCATAAACTAGACTTAGCCCGTAAAGCATCACCCCAGAACTAAAAGCACCATAAATAACATATTTTAAGCCGGCCTCATTAGAACGAGTATCTAATTTCATATATGCAGCAAGAATAAATGACATTATTGAAACAACCTCAATAGATATATATAACATTATTATATCGATTGAAGATGCCATCAAAAAAAGCCCGACTACCATTATCCCCAAAATAGTAAAGTATTCACCTTTGCGATAATCATTTAACTCATGATTACTCCAACTAGCCACAATTACAAAAAGAGTTGCTAGGATTATTACTATTTTCATAAAAGAACTAAAAGGATCTAAAACAATCATATCTAAGAATAATGTAGTAGGTGGAACTTGACTTAGATTTGTTACTGCGAGACCAACAACAATTAATCCAATTCCTAAAACCCAGCCAATCAAATCTGTTTTTGACTTTTTAAGAAATAGATCTGTTATTAAAGCAGCAATTATTGTAATAACTAAAATTATCTCCGGAATAAAGAATTCTAAACTTTGTAAGTTGGACATCTATATTTTTCCTACATCGAAGCGTATGTAGCCACAAAAGCGACTTTCTCAATTATTTGATCCATCGTAGCCTTTATTAGATCAAGGTAAGGACTAGGATAGATACCAAAGAATAAGGTAATAATTGCTAAAGGAATGACGGTAAAGAGCTCTAGTCCATTTATTTCATTCATATCCTTATATTTTTCATTAAGCTTTCCAAAAAACACNCNNTGNAANGCCCACAANAAATANGCAGCATTTAANANTATACCAATAGTACTNAANANNACAATNGNNTTAAAAACNGGNAANGCACCAATAAANCACATTGCNTCACTTACNAANCCAGAAAANCCNGGNANNCCNAANCCAGCAAANAATGCTAANGCNGTAATNCNTGTATANATNGGCATNTGACTGGCCAANCCNCCAAANCCATCAATATCNCGNTGATGNGCTCTTTCATANACAACNCCAACNAGNATAAACANCATNGCAGATATNGTNCCATGNTTNAACATTTGAAANACNGCNCCACTNAGNCCTGCTTGNGCAGCTTTNAGATCACCNCCATTCATTGNCCCNGCNGCAACNACNGCNGCCATACCNAANANAGANTACCCCATATGATTAATACTTGAATAAGCAACTAACTTTTTTAAATCAGTTTGAGCNAGTGCACAAAGNCCACCCCAGATAACATTCACCAATCCNAAGAATGCAAGNCCACCAGCAAACCANTAAACCTCATTGGGCATTATTCCATAATTAATTCTTATAATTCCATATACCCCAAGNTTNAACAANATACCTGCTAACAAAACAGATATTGCAGTGGGAGCCTCAACATGAGCCAATGGAAGCCATGTATGAAATGGAAATACTGGTACCTTAATTGCAAAACCAATAAAAAGTAAAATCCATATTACTTTAGCTGCACTCATTCCCCACCATAACGCACCATCTAATGCCTCTGGAGCTCTCTCCATTATCANAAGTATATCAAAAGTTTTTCCACATGTAAAATANAGGCCAAGTATTCCTACCAACATCAGAACGGAGCCAAAAAGAGTATAGAGAAAAAACTTAATCGCNGCATACTCTCTCTGAGGNCCTCCCCACATNCCAATTAAGAAGTACATAGGNANNANCATTATCTCCCAAAAAATATAAAATAAGAAAAAATCTAGAGATAANAAAACACCTACTACACCAGCATTTAATAANAAGTATAAAGCAAAATATCCTTTTACTGCTTTTTTTATATTCCAACTAACAAAAACGCCTATGAAGAATAACATNGCTGTTAGAATTACCATTGGAAGNCTTAANCCATCAACNCCAAGAATATAAGAAATATTTAAAGATGGAATCCAATCATACCTCTCCATAAACTGCATTGCNCCATTACTTGGNTCAAATTTTCGCCACAGTAAAATAGCAACCATAAATTGCATAGCTGTAAAGCCAGCTGATGTATATCTAATTAAGTTTTCCNTGTCTCTAGGTAAAAATGTAANAACAATCGCACCTACAATAGGAANCCATATTAGTAAACTAAGAATATTTTCCATATCTATATCTCTTATAACCTTTTAGTTAAAATGCCTGAACTATAATAATTATTAAAATACCNGCAACCACATACAATAAATAATTTTGTAGTCGCCCGGTCTGAATTTTTTTTAAATTTTTTCCAGCAGCCCCAGATATTCTACCAAAGCTATCAACAATCCCTTGATCGATACCTTCATAATCTAATTTNCCAGATAGCTTGCTAAAAAGATTGGTAATGCGGCCAAATCCATTTATAAAATATTTATCATAAAACTCCCAATCTAGCCATGAAATAGNNTCTGAAAGTCTTAAAAATGGCTGATATAAAAATCTATTATAATTCTCGTCAAAATAAAACTTGTTTAAACTCCAATCNTATAAAAATCCAAATCTACTTGCAATATTTTTAGCAGATATAACATTCTTCAAATACATAAGAACAGCCAATAGAATACCAATNGATGCGACAACAACAGAAAGTCCCATCGCTAGATAATGAGCATGATGCGAATGTTCAGCTATCTCATTAGCNGTCATNCTACCTGGGACAGCTGAAGTTTGGGCTACAATTAAATCTTTAAACCAACCATGGTCTGATATTGGATTGTAATACGGGAGCGTATAAAATATNAAAAAACTGAGANCGCCCAATATTACAATAGGCCCCGCCATTTCTTTAGGCGACTCATGTATATCTTTAAATATATCTTTCATATTTGGCNTGCCATGAAATGTCATAAAAATNAAACGAAACATATAAAAAGCTGTTATTGCAGCAGCACCAAANCCAAANANTGGNAATAAAAAATGCTCNGGNTGATGNTGNGCAAAAGCAAGNGTTCCNGCNAGAATNGCATCTTTAGANANAAANCCNGAGAANAAAGGNACNCCNGCAATNGCAAGNGTNCTNANNAACATAGANANATATGTNATAGGCATTTTNTNTTTAAANCCNCCCATNTTCCTCATATCCTGAGNATCTGTCNTATGATCATGAGCCTCATGCAAAGCATGATGCATTGAGTGAATTACTGAGCCACTACAATAAAAAAGATTAGCTTTAAACATAGCATGAGTAAGCAAATGGAAAAAAGCAGCGGTATATACACCCGTACCCACAGCAAGAATCATAAACCCAAGTTGACTTACCGTAGAATAAGCTAATACTTTTTTAATATCATTTTGAGTAATAGCTATTANAGCAGCCAAAATAGCNGTAATCGCTCCGATATAAGCAATTATTAATAATGCATCTGGNGTAAANATTGGAAAAAGNCTTACTGACATATATACGCCTGCTGCGACCATNGTAGCAGCATGCATTAATGCAGANACTGGNGTAGGTCCCTCCATCGCATCTGGNAGCCATATATGCAAAGGAAACTGAGANGANTTACCNACNGCACCCATAAATATTCCTAAACCAGCCAAAGTCAATGTAAGACCAGCTATTGAACTACCACCCCCTATAGATTCAAATATTGGTCCAAAAGCAAACGAACCCACTGCAGTATATAATAACATAATTCCTATGAAAAAGCCAATATCACCCACCCTATTTGTTAGAAATGCTTTTTTGCTTGCGTTAGCAGCACTATCTTTTTCAAACCAATGGCCAATAAGTAAATATGAACTAACACCAACTAGCTCCCACGACATGTACATAGAAATAAGATTATCAGCTAAAACGATCCCATTCATAGAAAAAGTAAATAATCCTAAATATGCATAATAACGATTATAACGAATATCGTCTTTCATATATTCAAGAGAAAATATATGTGTACAACTTGAGACCAATGTAACAATCAAAAGCATGATAATTGTTAAATTGTCAACAAGAATACCAAGTTCAATCTTAAATGCATCTAGATCAATCCATGAAAAACTAACACCATGGCTAAATCCAGGGTCATATGCTAAAATCATTTGAATGAATAAATAGACAGCAAAGAAAAATGTTGTTACAATAGAGCCTACTGCTATCCAATCTCCCTGTCTTGGCAGTTTTTTTCCAAAAAATATTAGGATAATAAATGAAACTAACGGTAAAAATAGAATCAATAATGGCAGAGCAATCATCATATTATCCATCATTGTTTAAGCTCCGCGGCATCATCCACATTTATAGTGTTCATATTATTATAAATATTAATTATTATCGCTAAAGCGACAGCAGCTTCTGCAGCTGCCAAGACGATTACCAATAACCCAAAAATATGACCATCTAAATTCATTCCATTAAATTTTGAAAATGCTATAAAATTAATGTTCGCAGCATTAAGTATTAGTTCTACGCCCATCAATACCGCAATAGCATTACGCCTTGTAATTACACCAAAAATACCTAAACAAAAAAGCATTGCAGATACGAATAAATAAGAATCAAGACTATTCACTACGCCTTACCTCTAGATAAAACAGCTGCCCCAATAAGAGCACCTAACAATAAAACTGAAATAATTTCAAAAGGAAGTAAAAAATCTGTAAGTAACAGTATGCCTATCTCTCTAACTGTGCTGCTCGGCTCAACTGAATCATTTAATAGCCAAGGTGCTTTTGATAATGCGATAAACAAGAATATAAAAAGCCAGAATGCAATAACACCACCCACTCCTTGTTGAATACTTTTATGAGATATTCTAACTGATCTAATTTTATTTGTTAACATAATACCAAAGATAACTAATACTAAAATACCACCTACATAAACAAGAATCTGAATACCTGCAATAAAATCAGCCCATAAAAAAACATATAGACCAGCAATACCAAACAACGTGAACAAAAGGGCAACAGCAGAATAAATTAGTTGATTATTTAAAACAACAAAAGCGGCAGACATTACCGTTAAAGCCGCAATAAACCAGAATACAAATTCTGCCATTTAACTATGCCTTAGCCTCATTTTCAGAGTTCATTTTTTCTAAACCTTCTTTGGCTCCCTTTTTTGCGAACCGATAGATCAAATCACTTCGATCAGGCTCAGAAAACTCATAATCAATTGGATGCTTTTTAGCGTTAGGGCCGCCAGTCATAAATATGCATTCCTCTGGACAAGGATAAGTACACAAGTTACAGTAACAACATTCAGACATATCAATATCAAACCTTGTAACAACTAATGCTTTCCTAGTTCCATTAGATGTAATACCTTTGTGTTTGATTTGCTTTAAGTCCTCACCTCTTAATGGCGCTTTTTCTGTTTCAATTTTAATACAATCAACAGGACAAGCCCTTTCACATTTCAAACAACCAATGCAATCATCCATATCGACATGAAGCCTAGAACGAATTACATTATAACTGCTATGCTCAAAACCAATATTCCTCTCAGGTCTTGGCCATTTTTCCTCAGGGTATTGTAGCGTTACATTATCATTCCTTGCTTTAAATAAATGCATAATTGTGATTCCCATACCGCCCACGATGGAAGTTACACTATCAAATATATCTGTAAAGTATCTTTTCATAATCTACCTTTTTAATTAAAAACGACTGTCCATATTGCGACTCCAAAAATATTAATAAGAGAGATAGGAAGGAATACTTTCCAACATACATTCATTAATTGATCAACCCTAAGCCTAGGAAGAGTCCAACGAAGCCATATCATAACAAAAATCAAGAAAAAAGTTTTACCTATCATCCAAAAAACACCCCATGAAGGCGAATCCATAAAGCCAGATATTGGACTATGCCAGCCACCAAGAAAACCAGCAGCTGCAACAGCACTTACAACAAACATATTTGCATATTCACTGAGGAAGAAAAAAGCATAACGCATGCCTGAATATTCTGTAGCAAACCCAGCGACTAATTCTGACTCTGATTCTGGTAGGTCGAAAGGAGTCCTATTTGTTTCAGCTAGTGCACTAATAAAATAGATGATAAAAACAATGGGAACAAAAGGGTTGTCAAATAAAATCCAGTTAAATATTCCTCCAGCCTGATACCTAATTATCTCTTGCATATTTAAAGTACCAGCAAGCATAATGACAACAATTAATGAAAGTCCAGCTGGAATCTCATAACTTACAATCTGAGCGGCTGATCTCATCCCACCATATAATGACCATTTATTATTAGATGCCCATCCAGCTAATATCAAAGACAAAACTGCGATTGACCCAACACCAAGAATATAAAATAGACCAATATTTAAATCCGCAACAATAATTGACTCACCGAATGGAATAGCAATAAAACTAATAAAAGCACCAATGAAAATCATAAATGGAGCTAAAATAAAAAGAGGCTTATCAGCGCTTGATGGTATTATATCTTCTTTTAATAATAGTTTTAATGCGTCAGCTATTGGTTGTAACAATCCCCATTTACCAGCATGCAACCCGACCCCTTGTCCCATTGGGCCAACTTTGTCTTGAATAAATGAAGAAACTTTTAATTCTGCATAGATAACTATAAGCGCATAAATAGTGATAAAACCAAAAATAGCCAAACACGGTATTAGCATTGATAATATCAATAAATAGTCAGAGCCTATAAAACCATCTAATAGGCTTGTTAAAAAATCAAAGATAAAATCGACTGTCATCTATCAATCTCACCAAGAACTATATCAAGACTCCCAAGAATTGCGAGGACATCGGACATTAACCATCCACCAGCAATCTCATCTAATACACCTAAAGCAGTAAATGCTGGAGACCTCATTTTCAATCTATACGGAGTGTCTGAACCATCGCTTTCTATATAATAACCCAAATCACCTCTTGGAGATTCTGTCCTGCTATATATAGAACCCTTTGGCGGCCTGATTTTTTTAGGCATCGACTGATGGACATCACCTTCTTTTGGTAGCTGATCTATTGCTTGCCTAACAATTTTTACACTCTCACGAATTTCTTGTACCCTAACATAAAACCTATCCCAAGAATCACCTACCGAGCCCTTAATACCCTGTCCTGTTGGAATATCAAAATCAAGTCTATCATAAACAGAGTAAGGATCATCTTTTCTCAAATCCCATTTAACACCAGATGCTCTTAAGTTTGGACCTGTAACTCCAAAATTAATTGCAACCTCTGCAGGCATGATTCCTATGTCTGCAGTACGCTCAACAAAAATTTTATTGTGACCTAATAAATTTTCAAATTCATCAATCTTTGGCTCAAAATAATCTAAAAACCGCAAGGTCTCTTCAACGAAGCCTGCTGGCAAATCATGGCTCAATCCTCCAACCCACATATAATTATATAATAACCTTGCTCCGCAAGTCATTTCAAATAGATCGATGATACGCTCTCTATCTCTAAGCATATGAAGAAAAGGAGTAAAAGCACCCAAATCCAAGCCAAAAACTCCTGTTGCTAGGAGATGACTTGCGATACGTTGTAATTCTGCCATTATTACCCTTATGTATTGCACTCTATCATTGACTTTAATTTCCATAAGTTGTTCCATTGCTACAACATATCCAAAGTTCATTGTCATAGATGCTAAATAATCACAGCGATCTGTAAATGGTATGACTTGTTCATACGAAACATTTTCACAATGTTTTTCAAAACATCGATGCAGATATCCCAAATAAGGAGTAATCTCAGATATAATCTCTCCATCTGTTTTTACCTGTAATCGAAGCACACCATGGGTAGCGGGGTGCTGAGGCCCAATATTTAGGACCATTTCTTGCCCGTGTACTACTCCCATCCTTCTTTCACCTTCGGAACCACAATTCCGTGATATGTTTCTTGTTCTTCATAATCTTTTCTTAAAGGCCAACCTTGCCAATCATCTGGTAATAAAATACGCCTTAAATCTCTATGACCAGTAAAGTTTATTCCAAACATATCATACGTTTCTCTTTCGAACCAGTCTGCAACTCTCCAAACTTTTTCCACAGATGGAATATCTGGGTTTTCAATATTGACTTTTATTCTTATTTCTGTCGAGTGTAAATGTTTCATTGAATGCAAATTATATCGCGATTCCAAAACGCCTTCTCCCAGGTCCATACCAGTATTACACTGCAAAGAATCAAAAATTAAATCCTTATCAGTTTTTAACCACGTAGCAATTTCGAGCCAATTCTCCGGTTTCAATTGAATCCAATCTTTATTTTGTACAACATCAATTGATTCTGGGAACTTTTCAGCTATTTTTTGGCACAATAGCTGGTTAAAATTTAAAGTTTCTTCAGGGCTTGGTAAATCATCTTTTACACTAGATGATTCATTATTTGGCTTTTCTCTTTTTGCCTTTACTAGAGCCGCTTTTGCTTTTGCTCTGGTTACTCGATCTTCAATATTATTAATTGCATCTTCATCCCCAGCCAAAGCTTTTTCTACCGCTATAGCAATAGGGTCATTCGCAATAGACTCGTCTTTATCAACGGGGACACCAGAACGCTTTGCTTTAACTAAAGCCGCTTTTGCTTTCGCTCTGGTTACTCGATCTTCAATATTATTAATTGCATCTTCATCCCCAGCCAAAGCGTTGTTTACAGCTTCATCTATTAATTTTTGTTTTTCGTCACTCAACCTGTTTTCCTTGTCAATGGCCTTCCCTCTAAGATTTGCTCTTGTAATTTCAACAAACCCTCAATCAATGCTTCTGGCCTAGGAGGGCAGCCAGGTACATAAACATCTACAGGAATAACAAGATCAACTCCTTTTAAAACATGATATCCATGCTGCCAGTAAGGTCCTCCACTTGTAGCGCATGATCCCATAGCGACAACATATTTAGGATCTGCCATCTGCTCGTATAACTTTTTAACTCGCAGAGCCATTTTCATAGTAACAGTACCAGCAACAATCATTACATCAGCTTGCCTAGGAGAAGATCGAGGTATTATACCAATACGCATCAAATCATGCCTACTCGCGGCTGCCGCCATCATTTCGATAGCACAGCAAGCAGTACCAAACTGAAAAAACCATGGAGAAGTAGACCTTGCCCAACTAAGCAATTTATCTAATTTTTCAACAACTATATTATCATCAAATCTATTTTCTAATAACCCCATTTATTCCTCTACTTGACTTGCAATTGGCTTATATCTGCCACCACCATATTTAACTCTTCTTCTAACCCATTCCAAATCTGATTTAACCCAAACATAAGCCAAACCACTAATAAGAATGAGTAAAAATATTCCCATCTCAACTAACGCCAGTAATCCCATTTCTTTAAACACTACTGCCCAAGGAAATAAGAAAACAACCTCGACATCAAAAATAAGGAATATTAAGGCAATGATGTAAAATCTAATATTAAACTGTAACCATGCTGAACCTTCTGCTTCTTCACCACATTCATAAGTGTCTAATTTATCTTTCGTTTTATTGGATGGAGCAATGAGCCAGCTAATAAAAAGTGGTATTGCCACCATGACAATACCAAGCATTACTGCAAAAAAGACGGTTCCGAAATCTCTATACATTTTTATAAATAAGTTTTCTTATACAGGCTCTTAATTTAGAAGGTTGTGCTTTCTTTAGTCAATCTAAACTTGGTAATTAAATAATGATTTATTAATAATCACAATTTGAATTTTATGAGGTTAATTTTTATATCATAAATAATTTATTTTACCTTGATAATAAATAAACTAATAGCATCGTCAATACCAATACTGCCAAAGTGGTTTATTAAATTATTTTCCAATCCTTACGTGGCTGGAGAAACGATAGACGATGTCTTACAGCATATAAAAACTATTAATCAGAAAGGATTCTCGGCTACCGTTGATATTTTAGGAGAGCACGTTTCGGATAAGGAAACTTCTCGTTTAATAACGACTAACTATTGTGAATTATATGACAAAATAAATCAAGAATCTCTTGATTGCAATTTATCAGTAAAACCAACTCATCTAGGACTAGAACTATCTCTAGATACTGCTTTAAAAAACTTTGAGACTATAATTAATAAAGCGAAAGAATGTTCAAATTTTCTTCGTCTTGATATGGAAAACTCACCACACACTGATAATACTTTTAAAATTTATAATCACTGTAAAAACATACACCATAATGTTGGAGTTGTCTTGCAAGCATATTTAAAAAGGAGTGCTGACGACGCCAAAAAACTTGCTAGAAGAGGTTTTAGTGCTAGAATATGTAAAGGCATTTATAAAGAAAGTTCAAAAATTGCATATCATGACCAGAATGAAATAAGAGATAATTTTCTTAAACTTGTAGAAATAATGATACAAAAAAAAGCATATGCCTGTTATGCAACTCATGACCAATACTTGATTGATAAAATCATTGAAATAATATTAAAAAGGAAATTAAAACCCAACCAGTTTGAATTTCAGGTACTATATGGAGTGCCCATGGACGGGCGACTAGAAGAATTAATAAAAAAAGGCTATAAGGTTAGAGTATATGTTCCTTTTGGATCTGAGTGGTACGAGTATTCATTAAGAAGGCTTAAAGAAAACCCTAATATCGTAGGATATATTATTAAAAATTTATTTTCAAATAATAGTTACTAACTTTGGTTCCCTCTTGTACCCCATCCCATTTTTGTTCTAAGCGTTTGAAAATAGTCACTATCTTTAAAATCAATTAAGCCTATTTCAAAATCTGAATTTGTAATAATAACTGTATCTTTATAATTCAATGTTTTATGTAATTGACCGTCAGTTATCAAAGTAATATTCTGATTATAAGAGGAAAATTTAATTTTAATCTTTGACTTATCTGAGACCACTAATGGCCTTGAATTAAGGGTATGCGCCGATATAGGAGTAATCACAAAACTATCAACATCAGGCGAAATAATTGGACCGCCAGATGATAATGAGTAAGCAGTTGAGCCAGTTGGTGTAGCTATAATCAATCCATCAGATTTGTATTCCGAAACACGTTTCTGATCAACGTATACTTCAGCAATAAGCATACGATGTGACTCACCGTTGCTAACGACAAAATCATTAAGGCCATATTGCGTTAGTGAAGAACCATTTTTTTCTACAACTGCTTTGACCATACTTCTTTTTTCTATTAAATATTTTCCACTAGCAACTTGATCCAATCGTTGAAAAATATTTTCAAGAGTCACCTTTGCTAAAAAACCAAGATCACCTAGATGAATACCTAAGATAGGAGTAGATCTATATTCTATAGCCCTAGCACAGCTCAAAAAAGTCCCATCTCCTCCAAGAACCAGCATAAAATCCATTTCAGAAATTTTTTCTACCGAATCAATAACTGGTTGCTGAAAATCAGTTGACCTACTATCAAATAATATTTTTTCTGTTAGAAATAATTCAATATTCTTTTCTTTAGCCCATTTTATAATTTTTGGAAGTATTTTCCAAAAAGCATCTTTTTCAATATTGCCCCAGACTCCAAAATTTTTTGGTATTTTCATTTTTTTTATTCTTTTAAAATTTGATCGTCTGAAGCTTTCATAATCGTTTTAACCTTTATTTCAGCCTCAGTTAATTTATTTTTACCATCCTTGATTAAACCCATCCCTTTTTCAAAAAGCTCTAAACTTCTTTCTAATGAAATTGAGCCGGAATCCATTTTTTCAACAATATTTTCTAACTCAATAAATAATTTTTCATATGAATCTGATGTTTTGTTTTTCTTCATAATTATCCTTTATCCAAATTTTTATGATATTTTTTCAGCTTCTAGTATCCCTTCCCTAGTTTGCAATGAAAATAAATCACCTGTCATTATTGATTTTGCTGAACGGATTATTTTATTTGTTTCCTTAGATGTCGCTATCGAATAACCTCTATCTAAAACCTGCTTTGGACCTAAATTATTAAGTTGCTTCTCATATCCGTCTAAATCATAATTATTATTATTTAATTTATATCTAATAAGCTTTGTAATTGTATTGTAAATATGATTAAGTGATTTTTTATTAGCAGAAATCTTATTTAAAGGCTGCAAAGCACTAAGCTGATTACTTATATTTTTTAAAATGAAATTTTTTGAGTTTATAAGTCCATTTACAATAGTTATTAATTCATTATAAGAACTTTCCATTTTTTGCAATATTTCATATTTGCTCAAACAAACTAATTCTGCAGCAACTGAAGGCGTTGCAGCCCTCATATCTGAAACAAAATCCGCGATCGTAAAATCAGTTTCATGGCCAACAGCCGAAATGATAGGAATATTACAATCATAAATTGTCCTCGCTAAGACCTCTTCATTGAAAGCCCATAAATCTTCGATAGAACCACCACCTCTACCTATAATTATTGTATCAATATTACGGTTATTTGATAATTCTATTATAGCACTAGAAATTTCTTCAGCTGCACCGTCTCCTTGAACGCGCGTTGGGCAAACTATAATATTCAAAAATGGCGCTCTTCTTTCTAATACATTAAGAATATCTTTTAATGCCGCGCCTTGATTAGATGTAATAATCCCGACCATTTTTGGGATTGATTTAATAGTCTTTTTATCGTCTATAGAAAAAAGTCCTTCACTTTCGAGTTTATTTTTCAATGTCTCATATGCCTGATATAATGCTCCAACACCAGAGACTTCTAATTTTTCTATAATAAACTGAATTTGGCCCCGAGATTCAAAGATAGATAATGAACCATAAATCATTATACGCATTCCATCTTCTAACTGGAATCTTAAAACCCTATTAGTACTTTTAAACATAGCACACCTAAGCTCTGATGAACCATCTTTTAAAGTAAAATATATATGCCCAGAAGAGTGATAGTGGACATTAGAAATTTCGCCATCAACCCAAATATCTTTGAATGATATTTCTAAAACCCTCCTAGTTTTAGAAATCAGTTCTGATACAGTATAGTGTAAATTTCTCACACAATTAGGAGTTGTATACTAAAAGATATTTAAGATAATTAACTAGAGGATAGCCTATAGATTATTATATATTTTTCTTTTTATGTCTATTTGCACGTAAACGTTTTTTACGCTTGTGCGTATTCATTTTACGTTTTTTACGTTTTTTACCACAGGGCATAATTTCCTCTTTTATTTTTTTGTTAATTCATTAACACGCTTTTTCATCAGCTTACTTGGCTTGAATGTAGGCACAAACCTTTCAGGTAGATATATTGCATCACCTGTACCAGGATTCCTAGCTTTTTTAGGCATTCGATGCTTTATTCCAAATGTACCAAAACCTCTTAATTCAACTCTTTCATTATTTGCTAAAGAGTCAATTATTGTTTTCATTACACCATTCATTGTAACCTCTGTTTCAACTTTTGTAAGTCCAGTTGCTTTTGAAACAATATCTATAATATTTTGTTTTGTCATTTTTTTATCCTTCCTTGACCCATATTTTGAGTTTTTGACCAGGATAGATTAGGCTAGAACCATATTTTAACCCATTCCACCTTCTAACTTTGCTAGTATTCGTTTTATAATCTTCGGCAATTTGGCCTAAGGTGTCTCCTCTTTTGACCTTATAAATCACCTTGTAATGACCTGCTGGTCCGCCATTATCTTTTGTTCCCCAAGTCCTTAGCGCACCACCCTTCATTGGGACTTTCAGTTTATTACCTACTTTAATTTTATGACGATTCCTCAATTTATTTACTGCTGCTATATCATGAATCGACGCCCCATATTTTTTTGATATTGTCCATAAACTTTCACCATATCTAACTCGATGAACAATAAACTGAGGCGCAAACCTTTCTGACTCAGGAATAGAATTCCACCTTGCTAAAAATTGTTCTTTTTTCCCTTCTGGGAGCTTTAAAAGATATGGACTATCCGCAGGAGTTGCAGATTGTCTTAGTTCAGGATTATACTTTCGTAGGGTTTTAACTTTAATATCTGCGACCCTTGCTAAGACCGCAAGATCTGCACTATTCTCTAATACAACTTCTTCAAAAATGAATGGTTTTACACTCGGTACTGTAAAGCCATATTCTTCTGGATCTTTTGCGATTATAGCTGCAGCAAGATAATAAGGAATATAATTTCTTGATTCACGAGGAAGGGAATGCATTTGCCAAAAATCATATGTTTGATGTAGCCTGGATGCTCTAGAGATTCTCCCTGCACCACAATTGTATGCAGCGAGCGCCAAGTACCAATTGTCAAACTGTTCATTTAAATCTTTTAAATATTCACAAGCAGCATGTGTAGCTTTAATAGGATCACGCCTCTCATCAATATACCAATCCCTTTTGAGGCCATAATTCTTTCCAGTTGTATAAATAAATTGCCACATTCCGGATGCATTCGCTCGGCTATATGCTTTTGGATTCAGTCCAGATTCTATCATAGCAAGAATCATCAGTTCTTCAGGCATTTCATGTTGCTTTAGAATAGGCAAAATTAAATTTTTGTATTCCTCATATCTCTTCATCCATATAGAGAACTGTTTCCTCCCTTTTTTAGTTGTAAAGTATGTAATAAATTGATCTACTTGTTTGTTTCTAACTAAAGGTATATGCCCATCTCTATCATCAACTACAATATATTTAGTCTTCCCCATTTCTATTTCTAATGGTTCTAACGCTTCAGTAATATCACGGCGGAATCTTTCTGCTGTAACAGGCGCATCAGAAGATCGTATTGTACCTAATTTATGTGTATATATATCAAGAAATGACTTTTCAAACCTTTCAAATTCTTCTTGGTCCTCTTGATTCATATCTCCTATCTGATCTGCTTCCATTAATAAATCATAAATCCTACTAAGGTTGTATATAACCTCTAATGTATCAAGATGATGATCGGCAATCAAAACTTCAGATAATAATATTTTGACATCATGTAAAATTTCAGGGAATCTGTTTCGGCTATCATCAATAGTTACTTTCTCTTCATTATTAGCGTTATTCACACCATCTGTAAACTGATTATTCTGTGGAAATAGATAATAATGAAAAATTAATAATAATATTATTAGACGAAAAATAGCTGTAAATATCTGCAACATATAGGTTTGTGGAATTTTTAATATCTAAAATTATGATACTAATTTAGCATGAACAAGGTATTATCCATTACGTGATTTTATTATTGAGCTCGTACTATAGCCATCAGTTAAAGGTATTATTTCTACCCTCCCACCATTTGAGATAACTTCGTTTGAACCAATAGTATTATTAATAGTATAGTCGCCGCCTTTCACTAATACATCTGGCATAATAGTCTTAACTAAATCTTGCGGTGTTTCACTATTGAAAATAATTACATAATCAACAAATTCAAGGTTTAGTAAATTTTTAGATCTAATAATTTCATTTTCAACAGGTCTATCTTCCCCTTTTAATTTTCTTACTGACGAATCTGAGTTCAATCCTACAATAAGGATATCACCATAAGTAGAGGCTTCATTTAATAAATTACGGTGGCCTTGATGTAATAAATCGAAACAACCATTTGTAAAAACAACTACCTTATTATTTTTTCGCCACTCATTTAGCCTAACATTAATTGTATTTTTTTTTAATAAACTCATTAGAAAAATTAATTTCCAGAATAATTATTTTTCAATTCTTTTACTCTTTTATATACTAATCTTGATAAAACTTTACGGTCAGCTTCTTCATAGTGTTTTGTATCAATAGAAGTACCAATACTAATCGTAAGCAACTTATTTTTAAAAGTATTGGATTTTTTACCCAACGATTCAAATGTCCCAATTAGAGCTACAGGAGCTATTGGAATACCCGTTGATATTCCTAAACTAAGACCACCAGATTTAAATGGTTGAATTTTGCCATTATTTGTTCTAGACCCTTCAGGGAACAATAAAATAGATCGCGGCGTTTTTAATAACGATTCTTTTGTTTTAGAGATAGAAGACATAGCTCTTTCATGATCTCTTCTATCAACAAATATATGGCCAGCCATTTGCATTGCCCAACCTAAAAATGGAATCCATTTTAACTCAATTTTTGAAACTGGGACTATCCAGAAAGGAATAAATCCAAGCATTAATGGTATATCTAGACTAGAAGAATGATTAGCTGCAAAAATATAATTCTTTTGAGTGTCTAAATTATCAAGGCCCTTTATTTTTATCTTTACTCTAGCTGAAAAGAAAATTGTCCTAGCCCAATATCTTACGACTCTATGAAGTATTTTACCTTTAGTAAAATCAAAGGGGGAAATAAGAATTGTAATAATCCCAAAAAAAATGGTCCAAAAAACAGTTACAAATAATAACCAGAAAAAATGCAATTACGATATTTCTTTTATTCCAATAAATTCAGCAGCACTATCAGAAAACTCTATCCGACCATCTTGAGTTTGATAAGTCTCTAACAATGCCACCATAAGCCTGGGGGTTGCTAATCCTGAACCATTCAATGTATGCAAAAGATCAACTTTTTTATCTTCATCTCTCCTATATCTTATTTTTCCTCTTCTTGATTGAAAGTCTTCAAAGTTACTGCAAGATGAGACCTCAAGCCATTGTCTCTCCCCTGGAGACCATATCTCAATATCGTAACATTTAGCGGCCGCAAAACTTAAATCTCCAGTACATAATTCTACTACTCTATATGTAATGCCAAGTTTTTGAAGTATTGACTCAGCTTGAAGTGTCAAATCCTCCAAGCTAGAATAAGAATCTACAGGTTTAACAAATTTCACCATTTCAACTTTATTAAATTGGTGAAGTCTCAAAAGCCCACGTGTATCCTTACCATAAGATCCTGATTCTCTACGAAAACATGGAGAATATGCTACATAACTTATTGGCAACTCTGATTCAGGGATTATTTCATTTCTATGAATGTTTGTAATTGGAACCTCTGCGGTAGGAGCTAAATAAAGTTCATCCAAATCTGATAAATACATATCCTCCTTAAATTTTGGTAATTGCCCTGTCGTTTTCATTGATTCTTCAAGTATTAACACTGGGGGAAACATTTCAATAAAATTGTAATTTTTCACATGATGTTCAATCATACTATTTATCAACTTCCTCTCGAGCTCTGCTCCTTTTCCAACATATAATGGAAATCCACTACCTGAAATTTTAGCACCTCGCTCTAAATCGAAAAGATTAAGTGATTTTCCTAATTCTAAATGGGGTTTTTCTTCAAAATCAAAAATAGATTTTTTACCCCACTCTCTGACTATAACATTATCTTTTTCATCTACACCAATTGGTACCGATTTATCAGGTAAATTAGGAATTTCTTCAAGCTTTGATGATAATTTTACTTTTAATTTACTTAGTTCTTTTTCTAATAATTTTATCTCTTCTCCTAATACCCTCATTTCTTTAATCTTAATTTCAGACTGTTTACCACTACGCTTAGCTCTTGCAACTTCTTCAGAAACTAAATTTTTCTTTGCACGAGATATCTCAATATTTTGAGTTTTTTTTCTAAAATTTTTATCTATAGAAACAATATCATTTATCGATCCAGTATAACCCTTAGCCCTTAGAGATTCTTCAACTTTTTTTGGAGCATTACGAATAGCATTTATTGAAATCATATTTTATCTTTTAATAATTAAGAATTGACATATCATATATTAATAAAAATTAAATAAATTTTGATTATGAAAAAAATACTTATAACTGGCGTTGCAGGTTTTATAGGCTATCATTTAGCGGAAAAGCTACTAAATAATAATTACCTTATCGTTGGCATTGATAATCTTAATGACTACTATGATACTACATTAAAAATTGCAAGGCTAAATAACTTAAAAAAATTAAAAAACTTTGCATTTCAAAAAATTGATTTCACCAATAACAATGAACTAGATCCGCTATTTAATGAAAATAAATTTGATCAAGTTATTCATCTTGGAGCCCAAGCAGGTGTAAGGTATTCGATTACAAATCCTCAATTTTATATCGATACTAATATTACTGGATTTTTAAATATTCTTGAAAATTGCAAAAAACACAATATTAAAACTATTATTTATGCCTCTTCTAGTTCTATATATGGCATAAATCAACAACAACCTTTTTCTGAAGAAGACAATACAGAAAAACAAATATCTATGTACGGAGTCACAAAAAAAACAAATGAATTAATGGCTCATTCTTATTCAAACCTATACGGATTACGAACGATTGGTCTAAGGTTTTTTACCGTATATGGACCTTGGGGAAGACCAGATATGGCACTTTATATTTTTACTAAATCTATTATAGAAAATAAAGATATCAACTTATTTAATAAAGGTGACCATAAAAGAAGTTTCACATATATTACCGATATAATTGAGCCTATAAGAAGACTAATTAATATTAACGAACAGAATTCAAATATCTTAAAAAATCATGAAATATTAAATATTGGTGGCGCAAAACCAGTTGGGCTCCTTCGTTTTGTTGATATAATCGAAAACCACCTTAATAAAAAAGCTAAAATAATATTGAAACCAATGCAACAAGGCGATGTAAAAGAAACAAATGCAAATATCATTAAATTAGAAAAAATAACTGGTTATAAACCACAGACGAATATTGAAAAAGGTATAAAAAAGTTTATTGATTGGTATAAAGTATATTATCATATAGCATAGAATAGTATTATTTAACGACCCTTTCCTGATAAAACCACGACTATAGTGCTTATTAATATCTTGAGGTCAAGATTAAAACTTAAATTCTCAATATAATAAAAATCATATCTTAATTTTTGTCTTACATCCTCTTCTTCTAAATCTGATGGATGTTTAATCTGAGACCAACCTGTAATACCTGGTCTAACTCTAAAACGTCTTTCGTATAGCGGAAATTTCTCTTTTAATTTTTCAATAAAATATGGCCTTTCAGGCCTCGGGCCAATTAAGCTCATCTGACCAAGAAAAACATTTATTAATTGAGGAAGTTCATCTATTCTATATTTCCTTAATATTTTACCAACTGGTGTTATTCTAGGGTCATTATCGAGTGCCCAAACTGGCCCACTTTCATCTTCAGCATCAACTACCATTGATCTGAATTTATATATTTTATAAGGTAGCCCATTATAACCTAATCTTTCTTGACTATAAATGATTGGACCTTTAGATGTTAATTTGATAATAATACCAATTAAAATAGAAAAAGGAACTAGCGATATAATTGCAACTAAGCTTATTATGAAATCCAATAGCCTCTTCATACCCGAACTTGACCATGTACTTTCTTGAAAATTAACCTCAATTAACGGCAAACCAGAAATTTGTTCAGTCCTTGCTAATCCACTAATAACTTCATAAAGGTCTGGAACAATTTTTATAGAGACAGGAGCACCATTTATTATTGATATTAATCTCATAATATGCTGATGATCCATATTGTCAAGCGCAATAACAATATCAGAGACTGGGTTTTTAGCAATTATGTCTTTTAAATTCTTTTCGTCGCCAAGGTATTTTAACTTTTTTGTTTCATTTTTAACTTCATTATAAGTTTTAATAAAACCAATTACTCGATATAATTGTTGGCGATGACCTAAAAGTTTATCAATTACATAGGCTGACCTTTCACCAGAACCAATTATTACAACATTATGCTGACCAAAACCTTTTTTTAATAAAAGCTTTTGTATTGATCGAATAATCCATCTATTTAAAACTGTTAATAATGAGAATGAAATCCAATACCTAATTATATATTGTGATTTAATAGGACCAAGGTTGACATCTACACCCAATAAAAATATCCCAACGGTCATAATAAAAAATGTTAATTTGATAAGAGTTTCTGTTTCAGCAAACCTAGAAACTTCAGCATCACCATTATATAAATTAGTAGCCCAGAAAAAACAGCACCAAAAAATTTGCAAAACTATAAATATAGAAAAAAATGAGTGCCCAGTGGGGATATTATAAGTATCAATAATTATAAAATTAATAACATAATATCCAATCATCGCATCTATAACAACCAAAACCCAGGATACAATCCACTTTGGAAAACGAACTAATATTTGGTTTAATATTTCCATCTAATATTGATTTGTTAATTATCTATTAAGATATTAAACGTCAATAATAACTATGGAGTGAAAGCTCCAGGCTTGTCAAGCGAAGAATAATAACTTCTATTTATTTTTGACAAACTGATAGCGTTTTTATTCGATAGGATTCCTTAAATTGAAACATAAACTTAGCATTTGAGTAATGTAAAAGCAATAAAATATGATAAGAAGTTATATAAAAATATTACCAATAGCTGGAATGATAATACTTTGCCAGGTTCTATCCCAAATTCCTATTGCCAATGATCACCCATCCCAAATTTTAATAAAAAGATATTCTGCATTAGGTGATATACCATTTAAATATTTTGGTAAGAATGATTTTAGTACGATCAAAACTAATGATTATTTAAACCAATATAAAAATGACATAATAAAAATTCATAAATGGGATATACAACCAGCTCTTAAAGATACCGCTGGAATTACTTTAAACTTAAAAAATAAAATGAATTACCTTACCAAAGGATTAACTACAACTAATTTTAATAAACCGAAAGAGCATTTATATCAATCTGTATCTGAAGTAGCATCCTTTTGGCTTAACTGGAGAGAAAAAATAATATCCGATCCATTCAATGAAAGAAATAATTCAAAAAAACCAGACCTTCAATCTTTGGATGAATTCTCACTCAAAGGTATTTTAAACAATACTATTTTTATTTCGTCTAAGTTTTCTATGTATCGACATAGCGGAAAATTTATTTGGATATCAAATGACTATAACAATGAATGGGTAAAATATTTTCCTGCTATTGATATGAATTTTTGGTACACCAACCAAAGTTCATTATTCATTAAAAATTCTGTCATCGATATAGAGATAACAAATAACCCATTTTCATGGGGTTGGTCATCTGGAAGATCACCAATAATAGCTGCAGATGCGATCCCTTTTAATCGCATTGCTCTATATAAAAATATTGGATCATTACAACTAGAATACTTCCACGGTTCTCTTCTATCAGCATCTATAAAAAATATCCACTCTTCAAATGTAAAGAAAGAAAAATATATTGCAGGACACAGAGCACAAATCAAACTAAATAATAATATACAGGCTTCTGTATCTGAGTTAGTTATATATGGTAATCGATCTCCAGAAATAGGGTATCTTAATCCTATATCATTTTTTTGGGCGAAAGAGCATAACCTTGGTGATCTTGATAATATATTAATTGCCCTTGACTTAGGATATAGAGTTAAACCTGGGATTATATTTTATAGTGCATTTATCATTGATGAATTATCCTGGCAAGATCTAATGTCAGACTGGTGGGGCAATAAGTACTCTTACCAAGTCGGAGTATTTTTAACATCATCAAATATGTTCTTCCCAGATCTCAGACTAGAATATAATGTAACAAGACCATGGACCTATACACATCCTGATTTTTCTTACACGAACAGAGAAAATTTTTTAGGCTCACCATATGGCCCTAATAGCAAAGCAATACATATAGAATCGTTTTATTTTCCTAAACCAAAAATTACAATTGAATCATCTTTTGAATATGTCTTAAAAGGCATAGGAAATGGATCAAATATCTTAAATAACTATGACAATAGAGACAAAGATTATGACTGGAATACAAAATTCTTTTTAGACGGTAAAGAAAAAATTTCTAAACTAAATATTAGCTTTAACTATATCTTTTCTGACCTATTAAGATTAAGGTCAACAATTTCTATATCGGAAACTTTCAATCCAAATTTGTATTCAGAAAGCCAAAAATATAGAGAGGAAAAACTTATTCTAGGTTTAGAATTTAAATGGTGATAAATATATAATTATAATTGCCTATCATAAAGCGCATCAATATCATCCACCATTTTATTCACATCAAAATTATCATTTACAAATTTGTGACCTTTGCTCGCCATTTTTTTTGCAACTTCCATATTACTTAAAGATTTTATCACTCCCTCTGCTAATGCACTAGCATCTTTTGGAGGGACCAAAATACCTGTTTTATTATCTCTAACAATTTCTGGTACACCTTCTACACTTGTACAAACCACAGGAACACCGCAGGATAGAGCCTCAGTTATTGACCTCCCTAATCCTTCATAAATCGAACTCATAATAAACAAATCCAAACTATGATAGATTTTCCAAGGATTATTTTTATTGCCAGTTAAATGGACTCTATCATTTAAATGTAATTGATCAATTCTATCTACAATAATACTCCTAAGTTCTCCATCACCCACTAAAACAAGATGAGCATTGGAAAAGCGTTTAGCTACAATATCAAAAGCATTGATCATTGTAATAGGATCTTTCTGGAAAGATAATCTACCAACAGAACCCAATAAAATATGGTGGCTTTTTAGATTTAATTCTTTTCGAAATTCAATATTATTTTTATTAGTAAACAACTTTAAATCAATACCACTATAAATATTTTTTAATTTGGTTTCCTTAGCAATATTTAAATCAATAATCTTTTTTTTATTTAAGTTAGAAACTGTTATTAAAACATTTGTCCATTTCGCTAAAAGCTTTTCTACATTTATGAAAAAACTCTTTTTAAACACATTCATAAAATCATTAAATGCAAATCCATGTATAGTATGAATTATTACCGGTGTTTTATTTAACATAGCTGCAAATCTACCTAATAGACCAGCCTTTGAACTATGAGTATGGATGATAGTATAATTTTCTTTTTTAAATAATTTATATAATAATATAAATGCCTTTATATCTTTATATGGGTTAACCTCTCTACATAAAAAAGGTATGTCGAAAATTTTGATACCTCTAATATTCTCGGCTCTTTCTACTAATTCACCATCAAGATTGCAGCATAGAGAGATATCATATTTTTCTTTATCTAATAACTCAACAGTATAAAGTGTATTATCTTGGGCTCCACCTATTGGAAGATGCGTAATGACATGTATTATCTTTATTTTATTTTTCATTATCTATGGATACAATAATTAAACCGCGATATTCACTATGGTAATTAATTTATATTTTCAATAAAATTTATTTATTTGTTTCTGAATTTCATTAAAAAATACGAATTATAATATTAGTATAAATTTTAAATGAAAATTCATCATATAATTACAAGGCATAGCATTGAAAAAATTGAAAGAGTCGTGCAAACAATTCGTGTTTTAATTCTATAACCCCAATTATTAAATAAACTTAAACAAGAAAGGAAAAATGAAGGTTGTCAAAAATATACTGAAAAGAATTCTGCCTCCTATATTTCGTCAAGCCTACCACAAAATCCGATACAAAATATTTGGAATTGAATCAACGTTTAAAGGAATGAACACATCTGATATTTTTAATAAAATATATTATGATGGAATTTGGGGAAAAGATGAGATTGGTAGGTCTACAAGCGGTAGTGGCTCTCATAGCTTCGATGTAGTAAAACCTTATGTAGAAGCTGTCAAAAATGAGATTAAGACACTTAATTGCGCTACAATTGTAGATTTGGGCTGCGGTGATTTTAACGTAGGAAAAAACTTTATTGATGACTGTAATAAGTATGTTGCTTGCGATATTTCAAGTATCATTCTTGAACGAAATAAACAAAACCACCAGTACAATAACATAGAATACAACCAAATAAATATTGCCGAAGATAAATTACCAAAAGGAGACTTAGCCTTTGTTCGACAAGTTCTCCAACATTTAAGTAATCGTGAAATTAAAAAATTTGCTGATTACCTTAATAAAGTAAAACCTTATAAACATTTATTGATTACTGAAGGTCTCCCATTTAAAAAAGGATTTAACCCAAATATAGATAAACCCTCTGGTTCAGATACACGTTTTCTACTTAACAGCGGAGTAGAATTACACAAAAAACCATTCTTATTAGAATACAAATCGAAAAGTATAATTTGCCAAATAAATAAAAAAATAGTGGGAGCTGATGGTATAATACGATCAACATTATACAAAATTAAATAACACAATTCTATTCAAATATATGATATTAATATTTTACTTTATTGCTTCCATATATTTTGTCTGTGAAAGCAGTAATTAATATTGCTAATGACCCATGTCCTGCTAATATTACGTCATTCGCAAGGCTCCAAAGAAAAATTCCAATACTGAATGAGAATAATCCAATTGCTAAAGTTTGAGACTGGAATCTTTTTTCAATTAGATTTT
This sequence comes from bacterium TMED217, assembly GCA_002169695.1. GTDB lineage: Bacteria > Fidelibacterota > Marinisomatia > Marinisomatales > UBA1611 > TMED80. The sequence continues at coordinate 40,874 of NHJO01000009.1, read as the reverse complement.
TATATGCTCTCCTTATCAAGCTAAAATAAAAAAACATTGCAAAGACCATACCTAGAACCCCTGATTGAATTCCAAAATGAAGTAATTCATTATGCGGAGTATCGCCACCCCATTTTCTAACTAATTCTGGAGAAAAATCTGGTAAATTAGCTTTAAAATGTTCATAATCATTACCTAAGCCTACACCTGTAAAAGGATATTTTTTCAATATCATGATAGATGAATAATAATTATAAAGTCTTAAATCTATATTTTCTCCACCTTTTACAATTGAGCCATATCTCTTACTAGCATTTTGACTAGAAAAAATTAAAAAGATAGAAATAATTGTCGCAGCTGTAAAGGTTGTAATTATGTTTATATATTTCCCTCTTGCACCGTAATAAAGAATTGTTGATATAACAAACATTGCACCAGCGATAATAAGTAGTCCTCTTCCCATTGTTAGAAAAAGAGCCACAGTTAAAATTAATAGAAATACTAATTTTAATGCCTTTATAAATATATTCTTTTCTGATAAAAATAAAAGATATAGAAATAATAATGCATATGGAATTTCATCAGGTGTCTTTTCTAAAATTCCAATATACCTGCCTCCTACTCCCTTTTCGATTACTGTGTTAAAGATATAAAAAGAATCAATAATTCCAAATATTATTGTAGCAATCATAAAATATTTCATATCTCTTTCATTGCTAATAATACTTTTTAACAAGTAATAGAGAAATATCAATTGGAAAATCTGGATTATCTCAACCATAGTGTTAAGTCTATTCAAACTAGTTATTAAACTAAAACAGCTTAACAGAACGAATCCAATTATCACATAGTCATTCTTCTTCGGAGTATTTAACATAAACTTTTTATTATAAAATGAATTAATTAGCCAAGAAGAAAAAAGGAAGATAAATATAATATCGCTCAGTCTAATTACAATGTTATCTATTTTAAAATGCAACATTAGACTAATCCAAATTGAACTATAGAATATGTAAAGAATATATTTTGGATTTATAATGCAAAGGATAGAAGCAATAACATAAAAGAAAAGGAATAAATATGATTGCTCTTCATTGATTAAAATAATACCTAATATCAAAATAAGCTGAAGAAAAAACAATTTAATCTTATCTTTTGAAATCATTGTATAATCATTAATAACTGACTTTAATAAAAACAAGTTAGTTTAATCCTTACTATTAATATTTATATCTTTCATACAAAATTCTAAACCCATATATAGATCTTAGAAAATGTAAAATAATCAAAGCGTAGGGTACTCCAATAAGACCGTAATAATGGATTAATAAAATTGATACAGGAATAAAAATTATTGTAAAAATCGAATTATATAGGACGTACCCTTTTAATATAATTTTATTTGAAATTCCACTTACTATACTCGAAGGAATACTATCCATCATCTTGACTTGACCGATTAAACATATTAATGGAATAAGGTTAAGATATTCATCATATTTTTTGAGATATATTAGAGACACGATGTAGTCTCCAAAGACCAGAAAAAATAAAGAAATTCCAGACCCAATTATTAGATTTTTCATAATGATAATTATTAAACCAGGCCTGTCTATTTCTTTTGATGATGGCATAGTGACAAAATCTGTGGATTGAGCAAAAATTTCATATATCCTTAGAATTATATTAAAAGCAAAGAATATGCCTAAATAATCAATGGATAAAATCTCAGCGATTATCAAGTTTATTCCATACATATTAATAAGTGATATAATATCTAACGCAGAAAAATAAAGACCTTCTTTCTGTGAACTGAGAGGTATTGTATTAGATCCAAAATTTATTTTTCTTATTACATAATTATAAACAAAGACACCATAAAAAAAGTGAAGACTACCAAAGAAATAGAAAATAAATGCTAATTTTAAGATATCGCTAATAAGAAATATTATGGCGGTTATAGCTACAATGATTCTAATCATTCTTTGCAATATTAGGGCCAACTCAAATTTCCCAGATGCTCTAACAATATTTATAAGCAAATCAGTAATTACTGTAGAAACAATAACGCATACACAAAAATAAGTAAAAGCAAATTCAACATTATAGTAATTAGAAATTATTGGTAATAAAATAAAGGTAATTGGAATTGAAATAAATAATTGAATTAAAATTGGTGTTTTCCAATCATAGTCTTTTACATTTTTTTTTATAAAAAACCTAATAATCCCCTTTTGCTGACCAAATAAAAGTAATGCTGAAAATATACCTATTATAGAAAGAGAAAGAGAATAAACTCCAAAATCACTTATTGACAGCAGCCTCCCAAGGACAACATTTTTGGCAAAACCAAAAATCACAGAAAAAATGATTAGTACAGTTACGTTTCGGTAATTAACTAAATATTTTTTTATCAAATGAATACCATACAATATGTTTATTATTTAATAAAACAAAATTATACTGATAGTTATAATTTTTTATTATCAAAAAGTAGCTACATGATGTGTTATTTATATTCTATTTTCAGATTTATATAGAATAAAAAGTATATTTACAAGAAACGTGACTATTATACAGAAAATTAATATCAACACTCTTTTTGGAGCACTTTTAAGTTGAGGAATTTGAGGATAATCTAAAATCTGAACTGTAGGTGTGTCTTTGGCTTCTTTTATTTTTGCTTCTTCATACTGTTGAGTTAAAAATACAAATAAGGTATTCTGAATTTCGACTTCTCTCTTAAGACGAACTAGCTCTACTCCCAATTCTGGTACATCAGCCAGAACTGGAAAAAGATTGCTCTTTTTATATCCAATAACATTTGAACCATACTCTAATTCGTTCATTTTTTTATTTAGCTCACTATTTTCTTTTTTTATATTTTCAATTTTAGGATGGTTAGTATTTAGTGCTCCTAACATTACACCAAGCTTTACTTCATTCGATAACATTTGAGCTTTTATAGCGGCACCGGCCTCAATAGCAGCTAAAGTTTGTTCTGGTAGTGCAACCATTTTATGTTTTTCCTGAAATAACTTTAAAGCATCTTCAGCTTTTTTTAAATCAATTAAGTTTTGCCTATATCTCTCACCTATAAACTCCCTGTGAAATGAAGCCTCCTCTGTCTTTAATGATTTATTAATTAAATCTAATTGTTCAACAAAATAAATAGCCATGTTGGTACATTGATTTTTTGCTGTTTCTTCACTTTCAAATAAATGCAACCATTCTGTTTCTACATCAACTGAAATTCTTATTGTCCCTTCATCTTCAACCTCAAAATTTGTATTATCAGAAAGAGCCATAAGTGCTTTGTCTAAATTTTTTACTCCATAAAAATCAATAAGATTAAATTTTTTAATTACTTTCTCAGATAGAGTACGACTTTTTAATATAGCAATAGTACTTAAAGATTCATCATTAGTTTGCGACATTAATCCACCGAATGGTAGACTTGATAGTGCTCCCATTATACTGCCCATACCTCCAGTCTCTGATATCGGGGGCATCAATAGCGCACTCGAGGTATATGTTTTAGGAATTATGAACACAAATAGGATTGTAATGAGAATGATAATTAATTGGTTTTTAATTATTGATTTACGCATACTCCACAGCAATGATGTAATATCTATAAGATTAGTCTCTTCAGAGTAAATATTTTGGCCACCCGGATTAGAACGGTCACTATTTTTTATTATACCATATTTCTTTAGATCACCTATTCTATTTCTCAATGTTTTCTCTGAAAAACCATATTGTTTAGCTATTAATTTTCTAGCACTAGGGCTATCGACTATATCAGGATGTTTTGATATGAGGTCGAGTATTGTTTTCTCGTGAGATGTTAATTTCAAGGTTAATTATCCAATCTATCTGAAATAATTGTATAAGTAGATATGATAGAAAACAATGCAGTAAGGTTTTGTAGAAAACTATTTTTACCAAATAACACAGCAAAAGTTCCTTCTGGTATGATTATATGATCACCAGGTATTATAATTTGATTATCTATAACTTTTGATTTTACTTGATCTCTAATTAGATAAGCTTTTTTAACGTTTCCCATTTCACTAACGCCACCAGCTAATCCGATATAGTCTTTAGCATTATATCCGGGGAAATAATTTATAGCACCAGGTTTTTTCACAAATCCAGTGACTAAAACTGGGACTTTTTTATACGTTATATTTTTATTCATCTGATTTTGATGTATACCTATAAATGGTATTTTAATTTTATCTTTTTCTTTAAGCATTGGATTATTTTCTAAATCGCCTTCACTAAGATATTTTTTTAAAGATACATTAAGTTTTTCACCACTGTCTCTGATAATAATTATATTCTCTTCATCAGCATACCTATGCAAACCCCCGAGAAAATCAATAGCTGCATCAAGTCGCGATGTAGCTTTAACTTCAGCAAAACCAGGATTAATAACAGCTCCATAAATTTGAATTTTAAAAGTTTTTAAATCTAACAATGCGACATCAACTTCAGCATTTCCATATGTTTGCGAGATACGTTCGTTGACAATGTTAATTGAGGTTTTAAGGTTAAGACCTGAAATAGATACAGATCCAACACCAGGAATAAGTAAATTGCCTCCAGGTCCAACTGGTATAGAAAAAAATAACTTTTCAATAGTATTAATATTTATCCCGAAAATATCACCTGATCCTATAATATAGTTGTCGGGATCCACTGAACTTTCTAAAATTATTGTAGGCCTAACAAGGTTCAATGCTTCTTCATTCTTATCCTGGAAGGTTTTGGCCTGTACCCTAGTATCAGTTTGACCATATGTCTCAGTATTTTGCGCCCGGGCAACGCCCATTATTAAAACAATGTATAATATATTAATAAAAATTTTATTCATGCAAAAGTAAGATTAATTATCTATTAATCTACATAAATAATTTGCATAATCATTAGGTAATTTTTTAATTAATTCCTCTAATTTATTTTTATTTATAAAATTATTAGAATAAGCAATTTCTTCTAAACAAGACACTTTTAGTCCCTGTCTTTCTTCTATTGTCCTAATAAAATTTGAAGCATTATTAATCGCATCAATAGTGCCCGTATCTAACCAAGCAAAACCTCTGCCCATCAAGTTTACTTTTAAATCACCATTTTCTAAATAGCTATTATTAACAGAAGTTATTTCTAGCTCTCCCCGATCTGACGGTTTTACATTTTTTGCTATTTTAATAACATTATTAGGATAAAAATATAATCCAACAACTGCAAAATTTGATTTTGGATTATTCGGCTTTTCTTCAACGCTAATAACTCTATTATCATCATTAAATTCTACAACTCCATATCTACTAGGGTCTTTTACTTCATATCCAAAAACGACAGCTTTTTTTTCATCTGAGACTGTTAAAACACTATTTTTTAATAAATCAGAAAATCCAGTTCCATAAAATATATTGTCACCTAGAACTAGCGCTACATTATCATCTCCTATAAAATCTTCTCCCAAAATAAATGCCTGTGCTAAACCATCTGGGCTAGGCTGTACCTTATAAGATATTTTTATACCAAATTGACTACCATCATTTAATAATCTTTCATATAATGAGATATCTGACGGCGTAGAAATAACCAATATGTCTCGTATCCCCGATAACATCAAGGTAGACAAAGGATAATATATCATAGGCTTATCATATACTGGCAATAATTGTTTTGATATAACCTTTGTTAATGGATATAGTCTTGTGCCACTCCCACCTGCTAATATTATTCCTTTCATTTATACGTTTTCTCCTAATCGCTCTTGGTTATATTTTTTATCCTGTATTTTTCTCCACCAACTTTCATTTTCAAGATACCACTGAATAGTTTTTTTTATTCCACTTTCAAATGATTCAGAAGGGTACCACCCAAGTTCTTTTTGTATTTTTTCTGCATTAATTGCATATCTAAAATCATGACCAGGCCTATCCTTAACAAACGTTATAAGGTCACTATAACTTCCTTTATTAGAAGGTTTTAAATCATCTAGAACATCACAAATCGTATATACAATATCAATATTTTTTATTTCATTATTTCCTCCAATATTGTAAGTCTCACCTAGCTTACCATTTTCAAATATGGCTTTAATTGCAATACAGTGATCATTAACATACAACCAATCTCTAACATTAGATCCGTCTCCATATACTGGCAATGACTTCCATTCTAAACAGTTAAGTATCATTAATGGGATTAGCTTTTCAGGAAATTGAAAAGCGCCATAATTATTAGAGCAATTTGTAATAATTACAGGCAATCCATAAGTACGGTGCCATGCTCTTGCTAAATGATCTGATGAAGCTTTAGACGCTGAATAAGGAGAACTTGGGTTATATGGTGTTTTTTCAGTAAAAAACCCCTCATCATCGAGGTCTCCATAAACCTCATCTGTCGATACATGAATGAACCTGAAATTGTGACTATGCTTACTAAAATATTTTCTTGATTGTTCTAGTAAATTATAAGTACCAAAAATATTTGTATTAATAAATTCTTTTGAATTATCAATAGATCTATCTACATGGCTTTCTGCAGCAAAATGAAAAACACCTTGGAAATCATATTCCTTGAAAAGGTTATTGACTAAAGATTCGTCACAAATATTCCCTTCCACAAAATGATAACCGTTACTTTTTAAAGCATCTAGATTACTCTTATTACCCGCATATGTTAAACTATCTAGAACTATAGGATAATATTCGTTATGCACTGATAAATTTTTTACAAAATTTGAGCCTATAAATCCACAGCCGCCGGTAATTAAAACATTCTTCATCAATATACTGGTAAATTAGACTGCTCTTTCAATGTTGGCAAATTTCTATCTTTATCAGAGATTATTGGATTGGCTACACCCCAAGAAATATTTAAATCGTTATCATCCCACCTAATACCAAACTCAGAAGTTGGATCATAATAATTTGTACATTTATATTGGACTATAGTGTTTTTTTCTAGGACCAAATAACCATGCGCGAATCCTTCAGGGACATATACCATATCATGTGTATCACTGTTAATACTCAGCATAATGCTCTTACCAAAGTCTGGAGAGCCATCCCGTACATCAACGATAACATCAATAATTGCGCCATTAATTACATGTATCAACTTACCCTGCGGATTATTTAGTTGATAATGTAATCCCCGGATAACATTTTTACTCTTTGAAAAAACCTCATTATCTTGAACGAATTTTATATTGAGATTCTTTTCTTTGAAAATTGAGTCTCTATATGACTCAAAAAAATATCCTCTATCATCTTTAAATATATCAGGAGATATTAATAATACATTTTCTAGACTTTGCTCTTCAATAATCAAACTATTTTTTTATTCTCCCAACATTATCATAAGTAAAACCAAACTCTGATAATTCATCCATATTTAAAATATTTCTAGTATCTAAAATAATATTACCTCTCATATATTTTTTAATTCTTTTAAAATCTAGAGATCTAAATTCATTCCATTCTGTCATAATAACAATTCCATCTGTGTCTTTTATAGAATCATAAACATTATCATAATATTCTATAGCATCAAATATTTTATACATTTCACTATTTGCAATTGGATCATATGCGTTTACAATGCCACCATGCTCTATTATAAAATTTATCATATCTATTGAAGCAGATTCCCTGATATCATTTGTATTAGCTTTAAAAGCTAATCCCAAAATAGATATTGTACACTTATTTAGATTATTATTAAATAAATCTAATAATTTTCTGGTCATTCTTTTTTTCTGATTCTTATTTGCTATAATAGCTGCTTTCACCGTTTCCATTTTTAATTCATTATTTTTTGAAACAGCTAATAATGCTTCTAAATCTTTTGGAAAACAAGACCCTCCAAAACCAGGTCCTGGATGCAAAAATTTATCGCTTATTCTACCATCTTTTCCCATAGCATTTGCAACATCATGAACATCCGCACCTAATAATTCACATAAATTCGCTATTTCATTTATATAACTAATTTTTAGTGCTAAAAATGAATTCGATGCATATTTAATCATTTCTGCAGTTTCTACTGAAGTATAAGCTATAGGGTTTTTATTTATATATAACGGCCTATATATATCGCACATTATTTTATAAGCTTTATCGCTATCTGTACCAATTATTACCCTATCAGGCCAAAGAAAATCTTTTACTGCAGAGCCTTCTCTTAAAAATTCTGGGTTAGAAACATAATCAAACATTTTCTTATCATGAATATTATTATTTATTATTTTTATTATATCTTTCCCCGTTCCAATAGGAACAGTGCTTTTTGTGCATATAACTTTATAAGAATTTAAATTTCTTGAAATAGTATTAACTACTGAATCAACAAATCTCAAATCTGCCATTCCATTTTCTCCTTGCGGTGTACCTACAGCAATTACAACTACTTCTGCTTTCTTTATCGAGGATTCTATATCTGAACTAAAAAACAATCTGCTGTTTTCAAAGTTTTTTTTAATAATCTCTTCTAGTCCAGGTTCGTATATAGGAATTAAACCAGAATTAAGCTTTCCTATCTTTCTTGAGTCAATATCGGCGCAGATTACTTTATTTCCGAACTCAGACATACCAGCACCAGTGACTAAACCGACATAGCCAGTACCAATAATTGTAATATTTTTCATACTATATGTAAATCAATTAAGCTTATGAATTGTTCCATAATATTATATTAAACTTAACCGTCTTCTTAATAACCATTCAATTGTCATTAATATTAAGAGAATGCTAATAAAAAAGTAATTATATCTGAGTGTATACTTTAAGACAAAATTATCTTTTTTATTTATAACAATTATATGTTCTAATAATTTGTCTAAATCAGACCAGTAAATAAATTCTCCTCCTGAAGTACTAGAAATATTTTTTAACTTTTCCTGATTTAAATAAATTCTATTTAACTCTATATGACTTTCTTGAACTTCGAATGAACCTTTACTTATTTCATAACTTTCAAGTCCTCGATTAATCTTTACAATATATTCTATTTTCCCTGGCTTAGGTGCCCAGAAGCGCGATTTATATTCATTCTTGTTCATGTCCAAAAATAATGGCCTTGAGGCTAATAATTTATCATTAAAAAATAACTCAACAGTACCATCGTTAATAATGTTATTATCATGATCTAAAGATCTCCCTGATAATAAAACTTCTTCTCCTTGCTGGTAAGAATTTTTATCTGTTCTAAAAATAAATTCTTGGCTACCACCTTTTTTCATCATCCAATTAAAAATCTTACTTACTATACCTTCAAAAACAAAAGAATTTTTTGTATTAACTAATTTATACTTTACAGACGCTAAATCTATTGAATTCCAAAAAGCATACCTTACAGATTTTTTTTCTCCTAAAATTAATAACGGATTTATATTGCTGATTTCATTATAATTAGCAAAACTAAGATTATTACTATTTGAGTTTTGCAATAATTTAAAAGCAGGATATTGTGGCGGTAAAGATTGATAATGGTTTGTATTCATTTTTGAAGTACTTGCTGAAAAACCCTTATACCAATTTTCAGAAAACTCCCATTTACTAAGCTTATTATTTTCAGGAGTCAATTCAACAGCTTCTAAGTTAATTATATTTAAATAATTATTAAGTGAATTAACGTCAGTTTCAGAACCAGGAATAATAAAAAAACTAGAATTATGTGAAATTAATTTTTTAGTAAAAATTCTTACTAAAGAATTCCAAGTATCAGAATTTGAACTAATTGGATTATTATCAAATATTACAACTTCATATTTTTTTTCCCAAAATCTCTTAATATTTGGATTAAACTTATTATTTCTATAAAGAAAATGATCTATTTTATTATTTCCTTTATTTAAATAACTTTTTATCAATTTAGTATTAAAGTTTGGCGCACCTGTGATTAAAGCAATGTTGTATTGGTTCTTCATTACATGCAAAACAACTTTCTGTTGATTATTCTGAATATTTATTTCATCAGATAAAGCACTACATTTTATTATATAATAATTTTTCCCGATTTTATTAGGTTTTATTTGAAAACGAACTTTTTCTTGAGATTCTCCACCACTAATATTTATTATTTTAGAACCAACAAGTTTATTATTATCATCAAATAAAGTAACATTTACTCTTTCCTTTAAGCTGCCGACACTTGTTATTATTGCTTCTACATTAACATCATCTCCTTTAACACTTATAGGCGGGATATCTACAGATTTTATTGATACATCTAGCATAGGAATAGTATCTCCTATACCTACTATATGAATCGGCATTTCATTATAATTAGCAAATTTAGATAATAATGGTCCTTGATTAATTTGACCGTCAGTAAATATTATTGCGCCGGCAATATTCTTTTCATAACCATCATTTAAATCATCAAATACTAAGCCAATATTAGTAGAATGCTCATCAATTTTTATTTTTGAGATTTCAACAGAAGTATCTAAAGCAGACCCAAAAGTATTAACTTTGTAATCTATGTTTTTATTTTTAATCATTTGGATAAAACTAGATATACCTTTTATATATGAATCATAAGAAGGTTGTTTATAATAATTTAGGCTTAATGAATTATCAATGTATATGTTCCATGATAATTTTTTATTTTTATTTTGTTTTACTAAAATCGTTGGATTCAAAAATAATAATGTAAAACATCCTATAATTAAAATTCTGAAAATTATTAAATAATTATATATATTTTCTTTTAAGACTTTATAATACGATGCAGTTAATATTATAATCGAAAATAATATTAATATTCCGATAATATTATATGATGGGTTTATAGATAAACTCAATTTAACTATATCTGGAAATTAGGCATAACACCAAAATCTATATTTGATTTTTTACCTAAATTAAATTTTATCTCTCCTAAATAACTAATCATTGCAGCATTATCAGTACAATAACTTAAATCAGGAAATATTATTTTTTTTGCAGCGCTAATTGTCTTTAATTGCTCTCTTAATTCTGAATTTTTTGCAACTCCACCAGCAATAGCTATAGTATTTACTCCTGTAATTTTAATTGCTAATTTGATTTTATTGATTAAACTATCAATTATTGCTCTTTGATAACTTGCAACTACATCTGCAAAACTAATACTTGAAGATTCTTCAAATGAATCCATAAAATACAACAATGAGGTTTTAAGACCGCTAAAACTAAATTCTATTTTTTTACTACCACTTAATGCCCTAGGAAAATTAATAAGCTCATGATTGCCTCCAATAGCATATTTTTCAATTTCTGGCCCACCAGGATAACCTAGGCCAAGTATCCTAGCCCCCTTATCAAAAGCTTCTCCTGCTGCATCATCTCTTGTTTCTCCTAATAAATAATAATCTTCCAACTTATTAATTAACCAAATCTGAGTATGGCCGCCAGAAACAAGCAAACATAAAAAAGGAAAATCAATATCAGATCTACCTAAAAGATTAGCTACTATGTGTGCTTCTAAATGATTTATTGAAATAATTTTTACTTCCAAACCTAATGCTAATCCTTTAGCAAAACTTACACCCGTTAATAATGCACCTGCCAATCCTGGCCCATTTGTTACAGCAATACCTTCAATATCCTTTTTTTTTATTTTTGAATCAAATACAGCCTTATCAGCTATAGTATTTAACATTTTTTCATGTTCTCTAGAAGCAATTTCAGGTACTACTCCTCCATATTCAGAATGTATGATTTGAGAACTAATAATATTAGATAATATTTCACCATTACTACATATAGATACTGCTGTTTCATCACAAGATGTTTCAATACCTAGAACTATCATTTAGCCTCTCTAGCGACACCTAATTCTATTTTTCTAGGGGATAAATCTCTCCAATTTAAAATATCAAATGGAATTAAAACTTTTGGTTTGTAAAAACTTTGATCTATTGACCAAGAATCAAAATCTAAAAAGACCGATATATCACTGGGCTTTATACTAGCTATTTGCATAGCACCACCAATTACAGTCAATGAAACTGTCTGGGGTGAAGGGAACACTCTAATTCCTTTTCTCTTATTTATTACACTAACAGGTATATCAACAATTATCCTTTCACTAATTTGCTGTATATCTAATATAAAATCAACCTCACTATGCGAACAATTAATCAATTTACTAGGTGAAATTAAATTAATTGAACCTTCTATAAAATTGGATATCTGGAGAAGTGTATCTCTTATAGTATATATATTATCAATTTTATCTAATTCGGCTTTAGGGCCCACTATATTGACACTATCTGGATTAAGCTTAACTGACCCAATCTGCGTATATCCATCTTTTAATAAACTAACAATCTTAGACCTAACAGGGACAGTTTTTTGAACTATTTCATCTAAACTTATTTTAATTCGATTCGGATAAACAACTTCTATAAAAGTTAAATTATATGAAGCCGGAAGGACTACTTTCTTTGGGTTTTCTTCAAAGTATTTATTAAGTAAAAATTCATATTCTTGAGATATACCCTCTAGGTCTAAAACCAATTTAAAACCAGAAAAATTTTGAAGAAGATATGCTTTGAATAAATCTCTACCCTTACCTTTCAACATGACTGATGCAAATTTCGGGACCTCCCTAAGATAAGTTTTTTGAGCATTTAGATTCCTCGCTTCAATAGGAATATCTAAAATTATTGTATATTGATCACCACTTATAACAAATAACCACAATAGAATTGCTAGGATAAAAGCACCAATTGGAAAAAATAAATTACGGAAAAATGTATTATAGATAGGAACTTGAAACATTATTCCATTTAAGCAATATTAAATCAAAAATTAATTCTATGATTTAATCAGATTCAGATGGTTTTTCTTCTTTTTCTGCATCTTTTGCATTATCCAACAATTCTTGTGGTATATCAATTTTATCACCAGTATCAACTTTTTGGTTTTTTAAATAATCTTTAACCTCATCTGAAGCTGATTGTGTACTCCCACCACCTGCTAATTCTTCTTTAAATAATATTATCTTTTTATCTTCAGGTGATACCTTCATAACAATACCTGAAAGATTAGCACCTACTTCATATTGACTTGCTAATGAACGACGATCTTTTTTTGACATTTTTCCAAAAGGGATTATCCCTTCAACATCCATTTCAAGCTGTATAATTATACCTTTATCAAGCACTCTTACTATTGCACCGCTTACCTCTTTCCCAGATTCGAAAAAATCAATTATCTCTGGCCAGGGATCATCTTGTGCTTGTTTTAAGCCTAACGAAATTTTTCTGTTTTCCCTTGAGATATCTAAAATGACAACTTCAACTATTTGATCTTTTTCTAATTCATTCTTAGCATGCCTAACAACTTTAGTCCATGATAAATCTGAAATATGAATCAATCCATCAATGCCTTCTTTTAACTCGACAAAAGCACCAAATTGAGTTAAGTTTTGAATTTTCCCTGAATATTTTTTCCCTATTTCAAATTCTTTCTCAATTTCTCCCCACGGATCAGGTGTTAATTGCTTAACGCCTAAACTTATTTTTCTTTCATCAGTATCTATTGATATAACTTTAGCCTCAACATTATCACCCATAGAATATTCCTCTGATGGATTTTTTATATGTCGTGTCCATGAAATTTCAGAAACATGAATTAAACCTTCTACTCCAGGTTCAATTTCAATAAAAGCACCATAATTAGTTAAACTTACTATCTTACCTTTGACTATATCACCTATTGGATATTTAATTTCAACCTCATCCCATGGATGCGGTGTGAGCTGCTTTAAACCTAAAGAGACTCTCTTTCTTTCAGCATCATACTCGATAACTTTTACTGTTATTTCATCATTAAGAGAAATCATTTCAGAAGGGTGATTTACTCTACCCCATGATAGATCGGTAATATGTAATAAACCATCAATACCCCCTAAATCAACAAACACTCCAAAATCAGTTATATTTTTTACTCTCCCATCCATAATAGAGCCTATTTCAATTTCTTGAAATAACGCTTCTCTTTGTTCAATTAGGCTCTCCTCAATAATCATTTTATGAGATACAACTATATTTTTTCTTGATTCGCTAAGCTTTACTATCCTTAAATCAATGTCTTTATCAACATATATGTCAAAATCAGTAATTGGCCTAACATCCAACTGTGACCCAGGAAGAAACGCTTGTACTGAACCTAAGTCAACTATCATCCCCCCTTTTATTCTTTTTATAATTTTGCCTGTAATTATTTCCTCATTATCATACGCTTCACGAAGCTTTTGCCATCGCAACATAAAATCGGCTTTTTCTTTAGATAAAATAGTATTCCCACTTGAATCCTCAAGATATTCTAGATAAACCTCTACCTGATCACCTATCGCTGGCAAGCTATCATCTGTAAATTCACTTCTATCAATTAGTCCTTCAGATTTAAAACCAATATCAATGAGCACATCTCTATCATTCATTCCAACGACTCGCCCCTTAATTAATTGATTTTCTGAAATATCAACCAAAGTACTATTATATGCCTTGCCTATATCCTCAGAGTCTATTTGCTTTTCATCTGTAGATTCAAGTTCATCTAATGTTACTGTTTTCACGTCGCTAAAAAGAGAAGGGCTTAAGTAATCTTTTATTTCTTTAACTAAATCAGAAGGTGTTTCATTCCCACTGGTATCATTCTCAATTATATCTGAATTTTCAACCTCTTCAACTGAATTATTTTCTACTATTTCATTTAACATTAATCTAATGTCCTTTTTTTGTTTATTATGTTTACGATTTTATCAATCACCTCATTGATAGTTAAATTTGTGCTGTCAATAGTTTTGGCATCATAAGCTTTTTTTAATGGTGAATTTCTCCTTGTTGAATCTTTATAATCACGTTTATTTAAATCTTTCAAAACATCATCTAAACCAATAGAATCTAAAAGACCACTTTTAGATAAGTCATCAAATCGACGCTTTGCTCTAGATTTTTCGTTTGCGACTAAAAAAAACTTAAAATCTGCATTAGGGAATACTACTGTTCCAATATCTCTACCCTCAAGCACACAGTCATAATTTTTTGCAATCTCTCTTTGAATATCAACCATAAATTTTCTTACAATTTTTAAAGCACTAACCTCACTTACATTTTTGGTAACTAAACTAGTTCGTATTTTTTTTGTTACATTACTACCATTTAAAAATAGCAAGGTACCAGATTTATCTTCAGCAAATTCTAATTTTATTTGAATTAAATAATTTTTCAATTCTAGAGAATCTTCAAATTTGATATTATTTTCAATCAAACCTAGAGTAACTGCTCTATACATTGCACCGGTATCTAAATAAGTTATCCCGAGACTCTTAGCAACGCCAATTGCAGTTGTACTTTTACCAGAAGCAGCAGGCCCATCTATAGCAACTATCATATTATTTAACTCTCAATAAGCCGGCGAACTTACAAGAAATAATAAAAATAGGCAAAAATGAAAAGAAAATTTTCAATTAGATGTAATTCCCATTTTTAATCGATTAATTTCTTTTTCATTAAGTAATCTAGATTCACTTTCTTTTAATGTACCAATATGTACCCCACCAAAATTAATTCTATGCAACTTAAATAACTTAATTTTTAAAGACCTAAATATCCTCCTTATTTCTCTTTTTTTCCCTTGCCTAAGATTAAGCCTAACCTGATTTCGACCTTTAATAATATTTTGTTTAGTTACTTTCGCTTTACCAATTTCTCCATCACCAATATTTATCCCTCTTGCCATACGTTTTATTTTTTCAGGACTAATTACACTTTCAATAAGGACATCATATTCTCTAATAATTTGATTTTTTGGATGAGTTAAAAAATAATGTAAATCTCCATCATTTGTCAGCAATAATAAACCTGTAGAATCTTTATCTAGCCGACCTATTGGAACTAACCTCTTTTTATAATTTATATAGTTCATCACAGTTTTTCGATTAAATGGATCATTAACAGATGTAATAACACCTTCTGGTTTATTAAGCATAATAACAATCTTTTCATTGTCAATTTTTAATAACTTACCATCAAACCTTACTTGATCTATTTCGTTAACTTTATAAGCTGGGTCTAAAATTATTTCATTATTAACAGTTGTCGTAGCCATCTTAATTAACTCATCTGATTTTCTTCTTGATGCAACGCCTGATTTAGCAAGATATTTATTCAATCGCATATATCTTATTCTCTTGCTTTCTTTTTATCTTCACCTACTATTTCATCATTTTCAAAAACAGTTATCTGTTCACCAAGGCTAGGGTCAGATTCTATTAGCTCTGAAACTTCCTTTAGCTTGGGCATATCTGAAAGACGATTTAATCCAAAATATTCTAAAAAACTTTTTGTTGTCGAATACAATAATGGTCTACCTGGACCATCGCCTCTACCTTTAATTATAATTAGATTTCTAGTTAATAATGTTTTTATAACACCTGATGAATCTACACCTCGAATAGCCTCTATATCATATCTGCCAATGGGTTGTTTATATGCAATAATGGCTAGAGTATCTAACGCAGCATTCGACAACGTGAGTTTGTTAGATTTACCAAGGAGACGACGGATCCAAATGTCATAATCTGGATTTGTAATAAGTTGGAAACCTCCAGCAATACTATTAATTAAATAAGGTTTTTCGTATTTATTGTAAGAATGATTTAATCTGCCTATTGCATCTTTTAAGTTAGGAACAGGTTTATCAAAAACTTGATTTAATTGCGCTTGAGTTATAGGTGAAGGATAAGCAAATAATAAAGCCTCAATTATTTGATCTGATTCTTTTTTTTTCATTAACTTTCGACTTGTATAATTTTTTGTAATTCTAAATCGCCAAAAACTTTATCTTGGCTAATTATGCAAATACCTTCTCTTACCAAATCTAATATTGCTAAAAACGTAACCACAATTTCCATTCTTGAATTTAATTTATTAATTATTGTAGAAAATTTTAATCTACCATCTCCATCAAAATATTTATAAATAAACTTTTTCTGTTGCTCTAACTTTACGGGCTCTCTACTTAACTCGAACTGTGAGACTACAGGCATATTGTCCATTGCAGTTTTAAAAAATCTAGCCAAATCAAATAACGTAACATCTAAAATAATATTTTCTTCACTATCTGAGTTATCTATTTGCATTATAGGTTCTATTTGTCTGGAAAATTTTTGACTTCGCTGATCAGATAAGTTTTTTAATAATTCTGCTGCACTCTTAAAACGTTTATACTCAACTAATTGTTGAACTAATTCTGTTCTTGGGTCAATAATATCACCATCATCATCAATCTCTGGCCTAGGCAATAATAATCTTGCCTTGATGCGCATTAAAGTAGACGCCATTACAATGAAATCTCCAGCAACATGGAGATGCATTTTCTCCCATTTTTCTACAGTATCAACAAACTCTTTAGTTATTTTTGAAATGGGTATATCATATATATCTAGTTCATCACGTCTAATAAAATAGAGTAAAAGATCTATAGGCCCTTCAAAATTACTTAACTGTATACTATACATCTAATACGTTATCCCCATTGCCTTACGAATCTTTTCAATATATTCATTAGCGACTATTGAAGCTTTTTCTTTTCCTTTAATCAGTATTTGTCTTACATCATCTATATTAGCCATATAATACTTTCTTTTTTTACGATATGGATTAATATGCTCGTAAATCTTATCTAGCAGTTCTTTTTTAACATCACCATATCTAAGACCAGGTGTATCATATCTATCACTTAGTAATTCTTTATCTTTATGATTTAAAAATAATGAGTAGATCTTATAAAGAGGAGTATCTTTGTCTTTAGGCTCATTAATACCGGCTGAATCTGTTACAATAGACATAACTGATTTTTTTAATTCATTTTCATCTGCAAAAATTGGAATAGTATTACCATATGACTTACTCATTTTTTGTCCATCTGTTCCAGGTACCAACATAGTTTCTAAATTAATATCTGGTTCCGGAATAACTAAAATCTCTCCATAAATATTATTAAATCTAGTTGCAATATCCCTTGTGATTTCTAAATGTTGCTTTTGATCTTTCCCAACAGGTACAATATCACTACCATAAAGTAAAATATCAGCAGCCATTAAGATTGGATAGGAAAATAATCCCATGTGAGGGCTAAGACCTTTATCAATCTTATCTTTATATGACGTTGACCTTTCCATTTGACCAACACCAGCCATACTTGATAATAACCAAGTTAACTCAGTAACTTGTGGTACATCAGACTGAACCCAAAAAGTAGATTTGTTAGGATCCATACCCAACGCTAAAAAATCTATAACTGCATTTATAGTATTATTTTTTAATTCATTTTTATCTTGTATCGTGGTCAAAGCATGATAGTTAACTATAAAGCAAAACAAATCATTTTTTTCCTGATATTCTATCATCCTAGACATCATACCAAAATAATTCCCTAAATGCAATTTTCCAGATGGTTGTATACCACTTAATACTCTTGATTTTTTATTCATATTCATTACTAACCCAGTGGCTCCATAAATAGATAAGGTCTCCAATCAGATTGCCTTTCTTTCACTAATCTTTGAAAATAATGAATCCGATTTGGACGCTTTGGTTTTTTAATAAGAGGCATCTTTGCTTCTTCAGGGGTATGCTCACCCTTTTTTTGATTACATTTTTTACAAGCAGCAACAAGATTATCCCAATTATCTTGCCCCCCTCTAAATTTGGGTATAACATGATCAATGGTAAGCGACTTATTTTGCAGGCTACAATATTGGCAAGTATAATTATCTCGTATCAAAATATTTTTCCTACTTATTTCCACTGCAATACTATGATTTTTAATATATGTTTTTATTTTTATAATACTTGGAAGATTTAGTGAAGTTGATGGACTATGAACCTTCTCATTATAATTTGACAGAACATCAATTTTATTTAAAAAATACAATGAAATTGCACGCTTTGCTGTACAAACAGTCATAGGTGAATAATTAGCATTTAATACTAATACGGAACTATTTAATAGGTTTTTTTTTGAAAATCTTGTTTTCATCTCTTTGAATTTAATTCAACTGAACAACTATGCATGTACATATCTACCAAGTTTTCATTTCCTGAATTAATATTCTCAAAAGACTCTTCCTTAACCCATCCTTGACAATGAATTAAATTTAAGCCTCCAGTAGAGATGCCTACATGAGATATCTTACTATCTTTTCCAAAAAAATGTAAATCTCCAGGTTTACTATTTCTCCCGCTAACTAGCGAACCTTCCAAGAATTCAGATTGTTGCCAACAATCTCTAGGAAGCAGCAAACCTGTCAATAAGTATAAAGATTGTACAAATCCTGAACAGTCAAACCCAAAAGATGTTTTTCCTCCCCATCTATATGGAGAGCCAATTAAGTTTCTCGCATGAATTAGTAAATCATCAATGTTTACTATTTCACCAATTTTTATTGGCTCTATATTGTAAGTATAATCATCCCCAATTACTGTTTTATACTTCCCGTTAGTTTTTTGTAATCTAGAACCAAATGGCAAAAAATATTTGTCCACAACAATATATTCACAAATTGCATTTTTTTTCTCAAAGGAACCATAAAAATCCTTAATCCAACTATGATAGCCATCATCCTGCTCGATATTGACCCAACTCCCATTGACATCATTTACATTAACTATCTCACCAAAAACAGCCTCTGAAATTTTTGATGATGTAAATGTTGGTTCAGAATATAAAGGCGCCACTAAAGATTTAATTACAAATTGATTATTACATACACTCATTATATCAAAATTACTCATTTAACACTTCACAAAAAACTACCTAAGAAAATAATTTATGATTTGCAATATTTTATTTATAATTATTTATTATTTAATTTCTGTGTAGATAATATTTCTTTTTAAAAAAGGGAAGTTTGTTAGAATCAAACACAGTCCCCGCTACTGTATTTGTAGAATACAAGTTTTTATTAGCCATCTTTGTTTTTTCAAGGAGAAGGTAAACTTAGTTGTCACTACATGAGTCAGGAAACCTTATTAAAAAGAATCAACTTAATAACTACTTTCGGGAGAAAAGGAATGAATCATTTAAATAACTTGTTTTCTAAAATCACTACAACAAAAATCTCTTTAAAACTATTTAGTATTTCATTTATTGCTCTTTTTATTTCATTTGGCTGTGAAAATGAAAAAAATAAATCAATAGAGGATAACGAAACAGACTATTTGTTTGTCGCCAGTGAAGGAAACTTTGGTCAAGGAAATGGATCTATATCTGTTTTTAATAATGACCAAAAAATTCAAGAAGTATTAGATATCGGCGATGTAGTTCAATCTATTTTAGTTCATGAAAACCATCTCTTTGTCATTGTTAATGGCAGCAATGAAATTAAAAGATATTCTATTTCAGAATCTGGACTTACCCTACCAGGGATTACAGTTTCAACGCAGAACTCTAGTCCACGCGAGATGAGTATTTTTAATAAAAACCTCTATTTCACAAACTGGAACTCTAAAGACATAAAAATTCTTAACCTTACTACTTATGCAATTACAGAACAAATATCTGTTGATGGCTTGCCTGAAGATATAATAAGCGATGGCACTTTTTTATATGCAAGCGTACCTCACATAGAATTGTATGACCAAGGTAATGGGTCTAATGTTATTAAAATAGACCCGAATATAAATGAGATTGTTGAGATATATGAAGTCGGCAAAGGACCTCAACAACTTGTTATTCATGATAATAGTTTATGGGTATCACGGACATATTACAGTGATAATTGGTATCAAACATATTTTGGGATGACGCAAATCAATCTCCTGACAAACAATATCACCTCAAAAGAATATGGCGAAGGAATAGTCTGCGGTGGGAATGTAATGGTTTATAATGATCAATTATATAGAACAAGCCTAGGTGGTATCGCACCAATTGATCATAATGATTTAAGTATTAATTTAGCTTCAAGAATAGGAGAATACTCAAGCAAAGACTCCTACTATAATCCAAACTTATATTCTTCTGATGCGATAGATAACCAGATACTATTGGGCGTTACGAATGATTATCAATCTCCTGATACAGTTTATATCCAAAATAAAGAAAGTGATAGTTTTACATTATTTGAGGTTGGTGCAGCACCAGGCGATTACGCTATTTGGAAATCTGCTAATTAATCCAAGAAATCCCATTTAATTGATAACGAAGCCAATCTTCGCATCCTTGGAAAATAAGGATTAAACTGTATGCTATTATCCTGATCGTTATTACCTAAATAATCATAAATAATATTTGTTAAATTGCTCATCTCATATTTTATGTCTAGACTTTTTATCCTAAATAAGAAAGAAAGATTCATTAACCAAGTATCATCCATAGAATAATCTGAATCTATTTTTATAGGGTATTGATCAATCGGATGTAAAACATAATCATTATCCCTACCTAATAAGCCACTAACTGAAAATGATGTAAGGACAGTCATAGCATTTGAAAATAATTTAAAATGATTATTTAATTTAAAATTTAACCTTTGATCAATTCCATCGGTTATATAATCATTGGAGTTTATCTTATTATAACCAAGCTCTAGTGATAGATTATCTAAAGCCTTATACTCTATATATCCATATATCCATATATTTGATGCCTTTTCAGGATATAACTGATTATTTGATTGTAAATCTATATCTCTTATAACTGTATTAAAAAATATTTCAGTACCAAATTTTATTCTATTTATTGACCGTGCGCCATTAAATATGAACTCATTTCTTTGCTCATTAGATTTAGAATCCAATAGACTAATATGTAATGGTTTGTAATAATGACTAAATCTTGAACCAATCATGAATTGATCTTTTGAATAAAATATTTTTCCATCAACAATCAAATTTTTATTATTATCTATATTACTCCTTCCAAGATTAAACGAATAATTCTTATGATTAAATCCGACCTTTACTGAATTCCATCCAATTGACTTAAATAGATCTGAACGTAACGACCTTTTATTAATATCTGCGCTAATAAATAAATCATAATTATGTTTCTTCATAAAAACAATTGAACCTTCAACTTTAGTTCTTGTCAAATATCTTACACCATTTATATCAAATTGTGAATGTTGACTATCATGACGTTGCAAAAAATTATGCGCGCTAATAGTAAAATATAGACTATCATATCCACGCTTATATGAAATATTAGATGAAGTTATTCTGGAGTCAACAAAAGAAGTACCTAAACTATCTAAAAGACCAAAATCTGAATTAAAATTACCAATAGATAGATCTAATAAATCTTTATCACCTTTTATACTATACTTACCTAGATATGTATAATGAATCGGACTTGGTGGTCCAGATATCATTGCATATTGATTATATGCACCAGCATACCTTTTTTTAAAAGCATGTAAAATTGTCAATTTATTTTCATTTAAATATTTTATCCCAATATCTAGATTATCTAAATAATAATCTCCTTGTACATAATCAAAATATGATGAAGTGTAATTTGAATCAGAAAATGTAGTATCTATATTTTGATAATAATTAGATTCAATATAGGGACCAAAAGTAGAAGGGAAGTTTGCAAAAGTTCCATCAAAGAAAAAATTTCCTGACTTCCAATCTTTATTCCAAACTATATTACCATTATTAATTACATAGCCTTGATGTTTAGAAAAATCATAAGGCATAATTAATTTATTTTGAGCCGCAGCTATACTTATTAAAAGAAATATTAAAATTCTTATCATATAGGTAAAATATATCTATAATTAAATAATAACATTAAAAAAGAAAGAAACTATAATTAATGTTATAAGAAAAATGAAAGAATCAAAAGTATTTATATCAAAAATAACCTATTATAAAAAAGAAGATATTAGAATTCTAAATGCTTGTCTATCTGATTGGCTATCGGACCCCAAAATTCTTCATTTTACCGACCCTAGAATGACTTATCCCTTTAATATAAAAAAATGGATTTCATTATCATACAAAGAAATTAATATTGAAACAATAATAATAAAAATAGACAACTGGATTGTTGGGCATCTAAGTATTAAATATGAGGAAGATAAAAATTCAGCACATTTATTTCATCTAATTATCAATCAAAATCAATTAAGAAAGGGGTATGCAAAAAAATTAATCTTATATGCAGAGAAAATTCTCAAGAATGATAATAATATTAAAAATATAAAAATCAATGTAGTGAAAAAAAATCAGATAGCTAAAGAACTATACTGTTCAATGGGCTATCAGGAAATAAATAACAAGCGTACTAGATATATAAAAATGAAAAAAAATATTTAAAAAGAACCAATTACTTTTTAATCGGTTTTACAAATAGCTGATGCACATGCCTAACAAGTTCATATCCATGTTTTTTTACAATTTCTTCCTGTAGGTCTTCAAGTTTTTCATTATAGAACTCTGTAATTTTACCAGTTTCTACACAAATCATATGATCGTGATGTTCTTCATTATATTTGTGCTCATACAAAGCCCGCCCATCGCCAAGTTCCACTTTCCTAACCAAATCATTTTTTACCAATACATCAATCGTTCTATATACAGTAGCTCTTGAAACTTTTATTTTATTTTTAATTTTTATTTGACTATATATTTTTTCGGCATCTCTATGCTCAGATGAGGTTCTTATTTCATCCCAAATTATTTGTCTTTGTTGTGTATACCTTAGGCCTTCATTGCTAAGAACATTTTTTAATATATCAATATGATTCATATAATTAATTAAAGGTTGTTAATGATGAAAATAACCATAAAAATCGTTTATTACAGATTACTATTATATTTTTTTCAAATTCGCGAATTTCACAATTAATTTTTTTCTAGTCCCATCATTAAAAACAACACCCACTCTTTGGTTTTCTCCTGTACCGCTCAAAGCCATTATCTTACCGGCTCCAAAAATTGAATGTTCAACATTATCACCAACTTGAAAATCATCAAAATCTGTAACAGTCCTAACCATTTGAGTTGAACCATCTTTTCTACGTTTACTAATTACAAACTTTCTTGTAACAGCAGAGCTAAAACTAATTCTTTCTAAAGATTCTTCAGGTATTTCATTAATAAATCGGCTCGGTAAACCATTTACCGTTTCAGCACCCATCCTCCTTCTATTTGTGGCATATAACAAATAAACACGCTCTTCTGCTCTAGTTAATGCTACATAAAAAAGCCTTCTCTCTTCCTCTAATTCCTTTTTGTCATCTAAAGAATTATAAAGTGGGAAAAGACCTTCATCCATACCCGCTACAAACACTACAGGAAACTCTAAACCTTTTGATGAGTGTACAGTCATCATCGTTACCCTATTATCTGAGTCATTCCAATGATCGATATCTGTTTGCAATGAAACATCTTCAAGAAAGCTACTTAGACTTGCTTCTGGTTGTCTAATGGAAAATTCTTCTATACTTGTTAATAATTCTGCAATATTATCATATCGATCTTTAGAATCAAGGTCTTTTGATGTCTTGAAAAAGGTTAAGATACCTATTTCTTCAACTAAGCTTCTAACTAATTCACTTGCGCTTAATTTATTTATAAGGTCATTATATTTCATTATAATATTATAAAATTTAAATAGCGCGTCAGCCTGTTTACCTCTAATGTCCATTTTATTAGGGTTTTTTAAAACTTCTATAAATTCGATTTTGTCTTTTTCTGATTGTTGAACACATTTATCAATTGTTTTTGCACCTATACCTCTTGCTGGAAAGTTTATTATTCTTCTTAATGAAATTGTATCTTTCAGATTTACCACCAGCCTTAAATAGGCTAATACATTTTTCACCTCTTTTCTTTCATAAAAGCGAACGCTTCCAACAATATTATAGGGTATACCTTGCCTAATAAAACTTTCTTCAAGAGCCCTAGATTGAGCATTCGTTCTATATAAAACAGAAAACTTATTAAATGTTCTTTTGTTTAATTTTATTTCTTTTTCAATTGATGAAATAATTGCACTTGCTTCTTCCTGCTCATCGTTTGTTTCTATTAAGCCTAGCATATCGCCTGAGCCATTAGCAGCTATAAGGTTTTTGTTAGCTCTTTTATCATTATTCATCACAACAGAAGTTGCTGCATTTAAAATTTCTTGAGTTGAACGGTAATTTTTTTCTAAAGTAAAAACTCTACAACTAGAAAA
Organism: bacterium TMED217; assembly: GCA_002169695.1. GTDB lineage: Bacteria > Fidelibacterota > Marinisomatia > Marinisomatales > UBA1611 > TMED80. The sequence goes on along the minus strand of NHJO01000009.1, from coordinate 15,681 downwards.
AGTTTTCTCAAAATCAAGAATGTTTGATACTTCTGCACCGCGCCAACCATATATTGATTGATCATCATCACCAACTACGCAAATATTCTCATGTTCTTTAGCTAAATTTGTCAAAAATTGAAATTGTGCGCGGTTAGTATCTTGGTATTCATCAACTAAGATATATTTCCATCTTTTTTGGTATTTTTTTAAAACCGTGGGCTTCTTATCAAAAATTTGAAGAGGGAATGTTAATAAATCATCAAAGTCTAATGCATCATTAAGTTTAAGAGATTTTTGATATTGTGAAAAAATATCAGCTACTGTCTTTTCAAGTATTGTTCTCGCTCTTCTCTCTACCGTTTTAGAATCAATCATTTTATTTTTATATAAACTAATTTGATTTCTAAGTTGATTAGGAGTAATTAACGTTTTTGATATTTTATTTCCCTCAAATAATACTTTAATTAGATCAAGTTGATCCTTTACATCATAAATAGCAAAATTATTACTAAAGCCGAGAACTTTAATATCTTCTCTAAGAATTCTCGCACATATGGAATGAAAGGTTCCGATTGATAGGGGAAGCTCTTTGGTTTTCAGTAACTTCATAACCCTGTCTTTCATTTCCTTTGCAGCCTTATTTGTGAAAGTGACAGCTAAAATTTCTTCAGGCTTAAATAATCCTTCATTTACTAAATAAAATAATTTATGTGTAAGCACCCTTGTCTTACCACTACCAGCTCCAGCAAAAATCAATACAGGTCCATCAATTGCTTGAACTGCAGATTTCTGGGTTGAATTAAGTGTTCTCAAAGTCATAAACCCGCCTTCTCTCTCTTTACTTTTCTGCGAACTCTTTGAAAAGCTCTTTTAGCTTTCTCATGTTCTTTTTCATTTTTAGAAAAAGTATGATACCCGTCTCCCTTTGCAACAAAGTATAAATAATCATTTTTCCCGGGGTATAACGCAGCATGCAACGACATATATCCTGGAGAATTAATTGGTCCTGGAGGCAAGCCCTGATGCAGATAGGTATTGTAAGGAGATTTAATTCTTAAATCTTTATTTAAAAGCCTTCGCGGGCCATCTTTAATAATATATTGAACAGTGGGATCTGCCTGAAGCTTCATACCTATTTTTAAACGATTATGATAAACTGCAGATATAGTTGGCCTCTCAGAATCGTAAATAGCTTCACCTTCAATGATAGATGCTAAAGTTAAAACCTCATGTTGAGTAAAGTTCATACTATTTGCTTTAGAAATATTTGAATCGTTCCAAAAAGACCTGTACTCTTTGACAAGTCTATTAATAACATACTCTTTATCAACACCATCATAAAAATAATATGTATCAGGATATAAATAACCTTCAAGACTCTCTGATTTAATATTTATACTAGAAATAAAATTTTTATCATTAAGCGCATTTAAAAAATTAAAATAATCTAAATTCAACTCTTTTGATAAATAATTCGAAATCTGTTTACTATTCCACCCTTCTAAAATCGTGATTTTCTTTCTTTCAGGAACCCCAAAAACTAAATACTCAATAATATCTTTATTTATATTAGTATTTTTGAGATTAAATGTGCCGATTGGTATAGACTTATCTAATCCTTTTATTTTAGTAATCAATTCAAATACCTTTTTATTAGTAATAACACCTTTAATTTCTAACTTTTTTGATATAACAGATAACGATTCACCTTGATTAATACTTACTTTAACAATTTTTCTTATATTGTTTTGAGGCCAATAATAAATAGTTAGTAATATCGTTGTGACACAAAAGAGACCAGCAATTAGTAAATTTATAATTGTTAATTTTGTGCTCTTTTCTACCTTCATTTGAAGGGCCAAAACTTATGTATTATATTATATCAGTGTCAATTTTGAATATAAAATTTTAACAATTAGATGAAAAATGACTTTGGATGGTATAGGATGGATTGTAATTTTATGCTCTATGAGTAATCTATTTCATAAGGATGAAGATAAATCTGGCAATCTTTTCGAAGGATGGTCATATACAAAAAAAAATTATATATTTTTTATTTGTGGAGTTATAATGATAATTCTAGGATATATAATCATGATAACTGGTGAAACTAACAGCTTCCAAAGCTTATCACTTGCACCAATAATATTAACGATTGGATATCTAGTATTAATTCCAGCATCTTTGATTTATAGAGAAAAAAAATAATTTAGGGATCGTAGTTCAGTTGGTTAGAACGCCGGCCTGTCAAGCCGGAGGTCGCGAGTTCGAGTCTCGTCGGTCCCGCTAGAGAAAGATACCACTTATCTCTCAAAGAAACCCTCGATTTAGTTCGGGGGTTTTTTGTTTCATTTATAATCATCCGCTAACATTCTTTATCGCATAATGGCCACAAAAACAATGGACACATTTTCAATCTTGGAATCTCAACCGAAAAAGCCTAACCCAATCAAGATATACGGGGGGTGGGTGCGATGAATAAGAGGCACACACATTGTAGGGTAATTATTTGTAGATTTAATAAGTATGGAGTTTTTAAATAAATATGATTGGCAGATTAATTTAATCCTCGCAATATTTTTTCTATCAAGATTTTTAATAGCAGGATATCAATGGGTGCATTTAATTGGAACGCTCATTTTTCTCGTTTCTTTTATTCGATCTTATCTTAAAAAAATAAAGAACTAACGACTGATGAGGATGAGTAAATGAAAAAATATCTATTTATCGTTTTATTGGTTGCTTCTATTTCAAATTTAAAATCAGATGAAATTGTAATCTACTCAGCTGGATCAGCAGAGTATTATGCATCAGGAGATGGTCAAGCTGGTTGTTGTAATCCAGGCTATTTTGAATCTCATAACGAACCAAATCTCTATACGAGGCATTGTCAATGGTGGAGTCAGTATAGCCAATGCGGAGTAAGTGCAAAATATGCTTTGTGGCGTTTTGACCTGACTGACGTTCCAGAAAATTCAATTATAATCAATGCTAATGTATTGGCCCAAGGTGGAGGAAATTGGATACAATCATTTATGAGTATATCTGATGACACAGGCTCTATTTCCATTGATATGGCATCATACTTGATTGATGGTGGTGACTGGTCATTGTATGGACAAGGTGTCATTACATCACCTGTTAATGAAATCATACCTAATGAAATAATAAACTCTTCTTATGATGGAGGTCAGTTTTGTCTTATGTTTAGATTTTATGATGGATATATCACAAATTATGGAGTTAATGCCCCAAGATTAGCAATCACATATGAACCTCAAAATATCATTATCATGGGAGATATAAACGATGATGGGATGATAAGTATTTTGGATATTGTAGACCTTATAAATAGTATTCTCAATGAAAATTTAGGATATATTGAGATAGCTGATATAAACTTTGATAATAAAATTGATATTTTTGATTTAATACATTTAACAGAATTATTATAAAATAATTAATGAAAAAATATTTATTCATCGTTTTATTGGTTGGGGTTTGGAGTTGCGAGGATGAGTCAGTAACAAATGATAATATTCATCCTTTAATAGGTGAATGGAAATTTATTCAAGAGACCTTTACAGTTACACCATATTTACCATCTCCTGATGATGCATGCCCAGGGGATTCATCTATTTTTATATTAACTAATGTAGACTATGTAGATACTCTGATTTTTAATAATGATAATACATTACAAATTTCAGGTGGATATGTTAATCAAGTATTTTAACAACACTCATTATCTTCACATTGGCAATACTTCATATTATATAAATGCAAACCAATTAGAAAAAATGCTGGAATAAATTTAGTATTTGCATGTACGCTAATCCAATCAAACTTAGCATTAAATATAAAGAAAGATAGACAGAACCAACTAGCCCACAGTCCATTTGCAATCCATGNNTTNGTTGAAGTCCTAGTCGCCTGAAAAACAGCNAAAACAGAGATAAATAAAAAAGCATAGTCCAATGCCTGCCACCAAGCAGGAGCAAGATTACAACAGCTAGCTGTGCAAGNTGAAGCAATGAAAAATATTGGTGTAGNGAGGCAATGAAGCATGCACAAGGCACTAACNAAAGCACCAAGGCCATCAATTTTTATTTTTTTTAAACCGNNATTAATTATNTNTATCATNTTGTCATTTTGTAAGAATNTTTNTTAAGAANTNTTAATATATTATTTTTAATTCTATACTACTCCNGCTGTTTGTAAAAAATCAGTCATATTATTTAAAAGCATTAACATATTTAATATATTTTTCTTTATCTACTTCAACTTTATTCCAAGTATCTAGTAAGATGAAATTAATTTTTTTATCAATAATTAATTGTATATGCTCTCTATAGCCTCTATATGCATAATAATCTGTTTTTGTAAAAGCATTAATTTTATTTTGAAAATACATAACTGGATTTAGAATAAAATATCTTTTAATGAATTTATTTTTCTCGTCGTTCGACTTTTCAATTTTTTGAGCAACTTCTCTATTTAAAACATTTACCAATCCAGAAATAGATCTATTAACGATACTTTTATTTATACTTGTATCAGCGGCATAAATGGTATTCTGCAGCTTGGGGAATGTTTTAAATAGTTTAGATTGAAGAGTATCAGCCGATAGTTCAAATATTCCATATCTTTTATCCCGACTAGCATCAAGATAATCAGTCATATAATTCGCAGAATATTTCAATGACGCAACTTGATGAAAAGCGCCAGGTATAATAATGCAAAAAACCAGCCAAGTGGTAATCATTTTTAATGCTTGATCTGGACTACCATCACCCCAAAAGTTTATCAAATAAAAAATAATAAACCATATTAGAGTATATATCAATATTAACATTGATAATTTAAGAAAATTAGTCGCTTCATGTTGAAAAACTGAAGATAATAATCCATAGGGTATCAGCAAGACAAATAAAAGGACATTTAAAAGAGCAAAGTAAAATCCGAAACGAGCTAAAAGCCAATTTTTTTTAGAAATATTGTTAACATAAACCAATTGATCAAAATTTAGGTCTCTTTCTAAGCCACCAATATTAAACAATAAAATAATCAACAAAATTGGTGTTAGATATATTAGGACAAAATTAAAATCTAACGTCCCCATAGCAAGACGTTCTGGGTTTGCAATCTCTTCAGCAAGATCATTATCAAATGTACTACTCCAATTAGTTACTCGCTTGTAATACCCATATTGTTCTGATTGTCCTAAACTGAAAACCATCATTGGAGAGGGATATTTAAAAGCATATGACGGTGTATTCCAAATTGCCCAATAGGGAGCTGTAGGGTCTCTCCTAGGCTTATCTACAGAACCATTTTCAATCCTCTCATATTGAACTAGCATTTTTTCTATAGATGCTTCATAATTAGCCTTAATAGACCTTATTTCTTTGTTATGTTTTTTAAACAGATTGTATCCATTTTGACAGCCATAAATAACTGCAATCATATAAAATAATATTGAAATAACTTTAAAAGGAGATCGAGTTAGATGCGATATTTCTGTCAGTGCTATTTCAAAATATTTGTTCATAATTAATTTTTTTTGTGTAAAGCTTTATTAATGAAGTAGTAGTTAGTATCCAAAACAGTAAAAAAAGTATATCAATTAAATAATGACCTATTTGATTTTTTATTTCTGGGGTTCTATACTGAAATTTTTCTACAGATTTAAAAAACACACTACCCACTGTCCATTTCCAATTTCCAGTTTTTGAGCCTCCAAATGCGTGTTTATCATTTAGAGCCTTGATCAAGTATCTTCTATAATCCTCTGCCTGCTTTAAAAAATCAAGGTGATGGACCATATCATTTCCACAAAAACCCATACTTAAATTTTGTAAAGATGAAAAAGGATTAAATAAGCCAGAAATCTGGTATAAACGTTTTTGTTTTTTTAAAATAAAATAATTATTACCAAAATGTTTATCCCATACTAGATTACCATATTCCTCATCTGCCTGCATTACTATTCCATCAAAGTTGATTGGAAGTTGATTAAGACTGTCTACATTATATTCAGCTAAATATTTATTTTTTAATTGTTCTCGTCTTTGATCAGATGGGTCATGACCATCAATACCCTTGGAACGATCTTCTTTCATTATTGTTTTAAAATTCTGTCTGCTTGGTAAAGGATAAATCTTTTCTACAGCATTACCCCATATTTTTGGTAAGAAAATGGTCCATATTATCCATGTAGCTAAAATTGATGATAAAGCTGAGGTGCTATTTTTAAAACTGGATGAAAAATAGGTTGTTAAACAACAAATGATGTAATAATAACAACTATAAGATATGAAAATAAATATCAATCGCTGGATAGTTTCTAAGTCAACTGGGCTTAATAAGGTTTGTATAGAAATTGTAATAAATAATAATAAAACACCATAAAGCCAGATACTAATTGATTTTGAAAAGATTAATTGGAATAAAGATATACCTTGAAAAATTAAAAGTTTTAACCGTCCGGTCTCTCTATCATTACTAATCGTACTATAAACCAGAAAAATAAGAAATAACGGTATCACATATTGCAAAATTAAAGAGGATTTGAGTTTGCCAAATTTTGAAATGGAAATAGACTGAGAAGCTTCAGAATAAACAATTTCATTTTGAACATGCCCCTCAAGCTTTAATACATTCCCTGTAATATCATTAACACCACCATCCATACTACTCAGGATATTCATTGGTTTGAAAGCAAAAGAACCGTAATGAGCTGCTCTGTGAGGGTTCATTGCCTCTAGATTCTCCCACTGTTGGCGAACATGGTTTTGAGCTTTAATTTGTAATTGTTGTTGCCCTTTATTTTGAATTATACCCATCCACACAACCAGGGATAGACTCAATACAAAAAATATTGTTGAGTAAACAAACACCCGATTTCGAGTAAACATTTTCCATTCATTTAGAATTATATTTATCATATCATTTAATAATTACTTTTGCATATAATCAATGTAGATGCTCTCTAGTTCATTGGTTGAAACCTCAGATGTATCCATTTCTTTTACCAACTCACCATTTTTTATTATTCCAATACGATTACAGGTTTCTCGAACTCTAAAAATATCATGTGAAGCCATTAAAACTGCTGCGCCTTCAGAAGATAATTTTCTAAGGAGTGCTGATAGTTCATTACTCGCTAGAGGATCTAATCCACTTGCAGGTTCATCTAGTAAATACACCTTAGCATCTTTTGCTAGAGCTATAGCGATACCTACTTTTTGACGCATTCCTTTAGAATAGGTTTTTGTCCTTCTATGATGAGACTCACTACCCAAACCACATTGATCTAGAAACTCTTCAAGTTTTTTAGAGCTGTAGTTATTCCCACTTAGCTTGCAAAAATAATCCAAATTCTCAACACCTGTTAGATATGGATAAAGATTAACGTTTTCAGGTATGTATCCTATATGTTTCCTTACCTCTTCAAAGTTTATAGTCATATCTATTCCATTTATGGAGACATCTCCGGAATCAGGCTTTAAAAACCCAAGCAATATATTTATTGTAGTTGATTTTCCAGCACCGTTAGAACCTAATAAGCCATATATCTCTCCTTTATTAATATCAATCGTTAAGTTTTTAATTGCATCAAGATTGTTAAAGCTCTTGTTAAGATTATGTACGCTTATCATGGATTTCCTTTTTTTACTTAAAATAGTATTCTGTATTGGAGATTTAAACTTTGTCCTTTTTCAGGCATGATGGCCTTTATTCTTGAGAGATGATTATAAAACACCTCATTAAAAATATTATCAACGCTCAAAATTATTTTATGTGTAAAATTATTTGAATATAAAATGTAAGTCCCACTTATATCAGCAAGAAAATATCCATCTGTTATGGTTTCAAATGCTCCCAGTCTGTCTTGTGGTGAAACTTTTTTTAATGTTAACATCGAAGAAAATGGATTTAAATCTAATTCAGTTGAAAAAATATATTTATCTGGAGGCATGTATGCTAAAGGGATCTTATCCGAAAGATTTTCACCTATAACAATTGAAGCACTTCCATATAAATTGAACGAGCTTGTCAAACTATATTTAAATTCAGACTCAAGACCATATACTGATACTCTATGTCCATCCATTTGATATTTATATAGCCAACCACTTGATCCACTGCCCCATTCAATAAAGTCTGCTCCGGCGCAAGGATGAGAAATGCCCATTGATGGATTCCAATTTACTGCTTCTGGACAGTCGCCTGTTTTAGAACTAATATGATAGTTAGGACTAAAATTTTGAAAGCCGGTCAATCTTATTTCACTTTTATCTGTGTAATATTCTAAAGATGCTTCTACCCCAATTGTCTTTTCCAAATTCAATGTAGGTAGTCCAATTTCATATGAATATGTTCCAAGATGTGGACCATCCGAATATAGATCTTCAATACTTGGAGATCGCCCGGTCAGCATCGTACTAAAAGAAAACTCTAAATCCTTCCACCCTCTAAAAACACTTAACCCGGCTGATATAAGATTAAAATTACGTTCTACAAGCTGACTTGATTCTAAATTTGCAGGCCTATACTGGATGTCAGGAAGAACCGAGAGATATTCAAAGCGAGATGAAAATTGCAAAGTAAAATCAGATATTTCTTTTTCTAATAAGCCAAATATAGCCAAGGTTATTTCTTTAGTATCTGGTGTCCAGTAGAATCCCCCCGCTTGAAAATTACGATATTGGAATAAGGCCCCAATATTTATTTTTGGTCCCTTCAACATATTTTGCAAGGAAAAGATTTGTTGGTCCATGATTACAGATGGATTTCTACTACCTTTTTCTGATTCAATATGACCGTAGCTTATATAACGCTGATCGATATCCAATGTCTGAAAACCCATTAATGTAATATCTTTATGAAAATTAAACTTTTGAGTATTTTTTTTCATATTTAAATCAACTCCACTAATATGCCCCTCAGGGCTACCAGGTATTCCGTAATCCATAGTAATTTGTTCGTAAGAAAAATCCGCGACATAGTCTTCACCAAAATACTTATAACCACCAGTAAATTCATCATTGACCATAGAGGTATTTTCTAAAGTTCCAATTGGCGATATTTGATTACCCGCATTGCGTTTAAGAAGTGAAATCTTCAATTGGTTGTTATCATTGAGGGGTTGATAATAAACCACATTACCAAATATACTTTTATTGGTTGATTCTGAACCGAATACAGCTTGCATACTTGGTTTTTTAAATCTTGCTTCTGAATTAATCTGCCTAGAAACATCTATAACTCCACCTATTGCATTTGAACCGTAAAGTAAAGTCTCAGGTCCACGTATGATTCTTACTTTTTTAAAAGAAGCCATGTCCATGCTAACGGTATGATCTATAGATGTATTAGAAAGGTCTCCAGCAATTATACCATCCTCTGTCAGTAAAAATCTATCCCCTGAATATCCCCTCAAAACTGGTTGTGTTGCACCCTGCCCCATAGATTGAATAGCCAGACCTGTTTGTTCTTCGATAGTATGGGCAAGAGATGATTTTAGATCAAGGTGATATTGACCACCTACTATATATTCATTTGATGAAAATTCTCTAGGCCTGATTTCATTATGAGCATCAACAACAACCTGTCCAATTTTAATGGTATCTCTAATCATCAAAATTTTTCCTATATCATAATTATCTCTATTCAATTCGAATGATCTAATTACCTCTTGAAATCCTATCATCGAAATCGTTACAGAAATGTCATCATAAGGGAGCTTATCAATTACAAAACGACCATCAACCTGCGATACCGCACCCACACCAAGTTTTTCTATATAAATATTAGATCCATGAATAGGAACTTGCCCACTATCATCAATGACAATTCCTGTAATCGACGCTTCTTGAGACCATATAAAAGTACTGATTAAAAATATAACCTGTACTCTTATAGAATGTATAAATCTTAATAGCATTTAAATGACCCTATAAAAACAATTAAATCTTCTATTGATCAACGATTAATACTTTTTGATCAATATTATTAACAGAAAAAGTTTAATTATAATTAATAGGTCTACGATGCCCTCTGGGGCCATAAAGACCCCAAGGAGCTTAGTAGATATATATTTAACTGCCAGAAGTCACAGTGATAGGTACATCAACTGCTGATTCAAAGTCTGCATGATCTCCATGCATTAAAGATAAACTAAAGTTAGTTGTTCCTTCAAGTAATCCAATGATCTCAATCGCCATTTCATGATGCTCTTCATCATGATCATGATCACCATGCTCTTCAACTCCAACAGATGCAAAAGTGGAACCAGCGGTTATAGTAACCTGCAATTCACTTTCTTCTGTCTCATGCTCATCATCATCATGCTCAATCTCATCACCATCATGATCAAGAAAATGGACTAAAAGCTCAAGAGTATCTCCAACAGCCAAGGTAACATTACTTGTGGTAACATCACCCTCAAACTGTCTATAAAGTATTGTTCCACCTTCTGTTTCAAGAACAAAACCTTCGGCATCAGTATGACCATCATCATGGTCATGATCATCGTGATCATCATCTTCACAACCAGTGGTGAATAACAACATTGCTGATAATAAAATAGTAACGTGCGACTTAATAGTACGCAAAAATAAAAACTGCATAAAATGCTCCTTTAAAAAATTGAAATAATTATATACCATCATATTATTCCTATCAATGGCATAAGTAAATGTTATTTTAGACTAAAGAAGAATCGGGGGAGGACGACTGTATAAATTGTAGTTTGAAAAATGATTTCTAGAATTCTGATTTAAAAACCAATGCTGTGATGCATTAAAATTAATTGAAAGGTCATTTTTTTCTTGTACAATAAACCTAATATTACTGTTTAGGCATTTTTCACACTGATGAGCCATGGAGTGATGATTTTCTTCATCACAACTAATATCACATATCCCATATCCTTGATCATGGTCGTCTTGATGCAAGTCAATGTGCAAGACTGACCCCAATAAATTGAGAATCAAACTACCTGTTAAAAGAACTCTGTACATACCATAAATTATGTTCTTTTATGCAATTTGTACAATGTTGTTTAATGCATTCTTTAATTAAATTATTCTGAAACTGTAAATTAAGACTTTCAATTTTAAATTTTTAATGCTCAACTCATAAAAATTGAAAAATAATTAATTAAATCGTTGTGATTTTAGAATGTGAAGATTTGTTAGATAGTGATCAAATAAATAATAAAGATGAGGTGTAAGTAAGAAATTTTTTAAAGTTTGATCTACTTTTTTATTGGTATAGTTAATCTAAATAAAGTGCTTTTTTCATCACTTTTTTGAACTTGAATATTCCCATTATGTATAATGGCGATGTGTTTCACTATTGCTAAGCCAAGTCCAGTCCCACCAGTTTTTTTGCTTCTTGATTTATCAGTCCTATAGAATCTATAAAAAATTTTATTACGCTCTTTTTCTGGAATCATGCTTCCTGAATTTTCTATATCGATTAATATACTTTTAGATTTTTCTTTAACTGCTAGTTTCACGCTTGAATTGTTGTCTCCATATTTAATTGCATTTTCAAATAAGTTAATTAATGCTTCACGAATTAGTTGAGAATCAATATCTGCATCAATTTCTTCAGAACAATTAATTAAAATTTTTGCATTATATTTTTTAATAGATTGTCTTATATCTTCAATACTCGCCTCAATTATAGGCAGTAGTTTTTGATTAGACAGATTAAAACTTTCTTCATCATGCATAGCTTCAATTCGAGAGAGTCTTAGTAAATCATCTATTATTGAATTCAAGCGATTGTTTTGATCAATTGCTTTATTTAAAAAATCATTTTTTATGTCATCTGAAATATCACCCTGGGCAGTTTCAATATATCCGCCTATTGATGTTATTGGTGTTTTTAGTTCATGACTAACATTTGCTACAAAGATTCTCCTCATAGATTCTAACTTTTTCAACCTTGTAACATCAGTCATCACAATAAGACATCCCACCAGTTTTGATTCTTGATTTTTGAGTATTCTTCCATTAACAATAAAAAACATCTTCTTTACTTTACCAAAACGAACCTCTTTAGTGAACGGTCTTTGTTTTTTTAAAATTGACTTTATTATTTTTTTCAAAGATTTATTTTTTATTATTTTTTCATAGCTCTTCCCAAGGCCTTTTGATCTATCAACTCCAAGATAAAATTCTGCAGATTGATTAATCGCTGAAATTTTATTATTTAAATCAACCGTAAGAAGTCCTTCTGACATTGAATGTTGAATTATATTTAAATAGCTCAGCATATCTTTTTGTTCATTCCTCTCTTTGGTAATTATTCCAATTTTTTTGCTAAGCTCTTTTGCCATCTCATTAAGTGCAATACTAATTGATGTAATTTCTTCTGTGTTAGAGAAAAAATTATTTTGATGAATAGGAATAGGCTCTAACATATCACCCTGAGATAATTTTCTTGCTGCCTTCCCTATTAAAAAAAGCGGTCTAGTAAAAAAACGAGAAGTGATAATTACAGCAGGTATAATCACCAATAATATTAGTATGCTAATTAATATGATTCTTCCTCTAGCCTTATTGATACTAACAGATAGAGACATCATGGATTCAGCAGTCCTAATAATTAGAGGATTGTTTTCTTTATTAACTAAAATAGCTACATATAACATATCCTGATTTATAGTTGTACTATATCTTTGGGAGCTACCAACGCCTACTTTGATTGCAGCTTCAATTTCATTCCTTTTATTAGATATTCGATGGTTTTCCATTAATGAAGGGTCTTCTTCAGAATCTGCAAAAACAACACCTGTTGTATCCATAATTGTAATTCGTATCTCTGAATTCTTACCAGATTCTTTTATGAAATCTTGTAGTTTAATATCGTTTTTTTTCGTATTTATTGCAGATTGAATTAAATATGCTTTTGACTCAAGGTGCTCTCTAGTCTCTTCGATATAAAACCTTTCAATAAAGGGGCCTATAAAATAATATTGTACTCCCCATCCTACTATATATATAGGTAATACAAAATAAAGTAGCTGAATAAATAGTGGTCTATTCTTCATCCGGTGTAAACCGGTATCCTACACCTCGAACAGTTCTTATTAATTTTCCTGCGCCTCCAAGCTTCTTCCGAAGGCCCACAATTTGAAAGTCAACTGAACGATCTGTAACCGGGTAATTATCACCTCTGATTTTATCAATGATTTGATAACGGGTAAAGACCCAACCTGGATGTCCAACAAGTAAATATAATATCTGAAATTCAGAAAAAGTAAGATCATCAATTAACTTATCTTCTACTCTAACCTCTCTTAATCTTGGCTTAATGCTAATACCATTGATCATGATAGATTTAGCTGAATCTTGATCTTCTACCTCAAGCGATCTCCTTAGCACTGCATTTACACGAGCTAAAAGAACCTTAATACTAAAAGGCTTTGTTATATAATCATCTGCACCATTTTCCAGTCCCTCAACAATATTTTCCTCTTGCCCAAGCGCGGAAACCATGATAATAGAAATATCTTTAGTTTCTTGGTCCGACTTTATAATTCGGCATACATCTAAGCCATGAATACCTGGTAGCATAAGATCTAACAATATTAAATCAGGCAAGTTTTTTCTAGCTTTTTTAATACCAGATTCACCATCCTTTGCTCTAAAAACTTGATATCCATTATTAGACAAATTAAAAGATATTAATTCTCTAATATCTGGGTCATCTTCCACTACAAGTATATTTTTATTTTCTACCATAACTAAACTTATTAACAGTTCATTAGAATTATTAGAATTACATTAAGAGTAATAAATAATAAGTCTTTAATAATAATTTTCCTTAATTAAGCGATAAATGAAAAAAACTAGAGAAATTGAACTAGCAAACGAATCTATAATATTTCTAAAACCAAATTTCCTTTTAGAAGAAGTAACTGATCAAAAAAAAACACTATAATAGTATGCTTCTAATGAACCTTTTTTGTGAGCGGGGTAAAAAAACCCAGCACATTCCTAATTATCTAAGTAGTATTTGCGTGCTTTAAAAAATATTTCTGAAGCTAATTTTTCATCACCAAATCCATTTATTATTACTTCACCAGAACCTTTATAATTCGAAAACCATATCTTTAATATGTCTGTAAGTCCATGGTATTCATTTTCTAAATCAGTAAAGGAATTTATTTTTGAGAAAAGTGAATTTTTTACTCTTACAGCAATCAGTTTATCATCAATTTCACCTTCATCTAACATAGAAAGAACTCCAACAAGTCTTACATCAACGATAGAACCCTTTTCTAGTGGTTCCCCTAATACTAAAACATCCAAGGGGTCACCATCACCTCCATCTTCAATAGGAAGTAAGGTCTTAGGTATCATTCCATAATTTCCAGGATATCCCAGGTATTTAATTTTTCTTGGAAGACCTTGTTCAATATCTTGAACTATTTGACCATTAGTTTTTGAAACTTCAAATTTATCATGCGTCCCAGCAGGTATTTCGATTACTGCATTTGAGTTTCCAGAAATTGAAACTGGTTCAATATCATGAATATATGATTTAATATTTTGTTTAGAGTTACAAGAAAATAATAATAATAATAATAATAAAATTTTCATCATTGATATTACAAGTTTGCACATTTTGCTAATAATAAAATCATTAAATAATTCTAACATAATCCTAACAATTCTAAAATAATATACGAATAGTATAATATTAATTTTAATAGTTATTGAATGTATCATTAAAAGGAATAAAGCTTTGATTAAACAATTACATATTTATTTTGTTACAATTTTTACATTTATTTTTGCGCAAGACAGTACTGGTAATGTTTCTATTAATATCCCATCTAGAATTAAAATTGAATTATCTGGTGAGGCAGAAATTGAATTTATTGATGTTGAGGGAAAAGGGGGTGCTCAATACAAAGATGGCTTTTTAAAAAAAATTGAAACCAGAAGTCCTTACACTCAAATTGATAAAACTGTTTTAAATTTTAAACTACTTTATAGCAATAGCCTAACATATAATTTTAGCTTACGCTTCGATGATGATGGTGCGTATGCTGACAAGCATTATTTAAAATATGTTAATTCTAATACCGTAGTGGAGCTAGGAAAAAACAGACCTAAGGTTGCTCTGAAAAGAGACACAGAGTCATACCCCTTAATTGGAACAGCCTATTGGAAAGGAAGACAATATCACTTAGACATAGAACAAACTGTTTCTAATGCTAAGGTTGGTGCATCACTTGCATTAAAAAGACCACTTGGCTATGATGATGCAGCTGAAGATAAATCATTTAGAATGCTTGTTTATGATGATACTGAAAAACTAGATGGGCAAACACTAGAATATGGTATAAGAGGTTCTTATAACTTAAAACCTCTAAAATTAGAAGGGTGGTACTATACTGGAAAATTAATTGATGATGAAGATTGGAAAAAAAGATTGCATTATGATTTTGATTATTATGCAGAAAAAGAAGCAGATACTGTATTAAGTAAAGATGCAAATGTTGATCATTACTGGATGGGTATTAGAGGTGAGTTCAAACTGTTAAATAAGATATTACTAAGAGGAGAATATATTAATTCACTAGATGGATATCTCCCAAGAAATGGTTTCTATGGTGAACTAAGCTCAGGTTTTAACTTACCATTACTACCAAATGAATGTTTTGTTTTA